>NZ_JBXFWG010000051.1:0-28015 GCF_056854535.1 Stenotrophomonas sp. STEN054
TCGGACCGCCTCGATCTTGAACTCATCGGTGTACCGCTTCGTGCTCATAATCACCTCCGCCTAAGCCATAGTTTATGGCTGCGAGGTGTCTACGGAACCCTGGGCGATTCATTCCCTCGCTGTGGGTGTGATGCATCCGTTGCCGTAAGTTCTACGCCGGTCCGCGCCTACGGGCAATCAGAACCGTGTGAATTGCTTCACAGGTTTGGAGTTCCGTCCCAGCCCATGAGACACCCCCACGTCATCCTCCCCTCCCCCCAGGAGGATGACCATGACCCCGATCGACGCCGAGTGGCTGGAAGACTTTGACCACGCCCTGCTGAGCCTGTTTGCCACCACCCGCCGCGAGGCCGGCATGGATGCCTACCTGCTTGGCTGCTATGCCGATCTGGATCCGCGCGAGGCGGCCATGGCCTACGGCAACGACAACGACCTGGCCCGCACACCGTTGCTGTGGCCGATGCCGGGATTGGTGCTGCACAGCTAAGCCGTGTCGCATTCGGCACGCCTCCAACGCAGGCGACGCAAATCGACTGTCGCAATCGGAACCACGCGTTGCTGCAAACCGTGCATTTCCAGGGGTGTTCGGGCAGTTACTTAACAATGCTCGAAACCATTGCACCGCAAAGCATTCGCACTGTGCCTTGCATGCAACAATGCCGTAAGCGTCAACACTTGCGGCCTCTCAGGGCTACGGTTTCTTGGCATCTCGCAACCGTGCGAGTACACCTTGGCATTGCCACCTGACACGGGTGGCGCGGGCGTCGAAAACCCGTCTATGTGCCAGATGTTTACGCTTGTCAGCCGGCGTCACGTTCGCGTGGCGCCGGCTGGCAATCCGTTCGCGTTCCATGGCGGGCGGTGCGTGGGGGCTTTCGAGCCCGCCGGTCTGGCACTAACCGGTTTTCGAGCCACGCATCGTCCCGCCACCTCTATCGGTGGCTCTGCTGTTTTTCTGCACGGAGCACTGCCATGAGCGCAACGAAACTGCCTGATCCAAGTACCCAACTCGATCCAGCCAACGCTGATCACGAGGATGACCCGGCGACCGACCCCAACGGATTTGTCGCCACCCTGCACCGCATTGGCGGGGGCGCCGCTGCCGATGGCCAGCCTTGGCACGAGCGCAATCTGAGCATCGGCCGCTGCATGCAGATGGCCGACGCCGACTGTGCGCTGAGTGCCCTGCGTGCCGTGGGCGAGATGGCCCTGGCCAACGAGCGCACGCGGCAGAACGGCGCGCCCAGACAGTGCATTGGCGACCGGCACATGGAAGGGTTGCTGATGGCCGTGGTGGCGTTGACCGCATTGGCGACCGAGCGGGTGCAGGGGCAGCGGTAAACCCGTGCTTCGGCCTGTTCTCGATCACGCGCAAGGAGCTTCACCATGACCCGCACACCGGCACGCCGGTTTGCCTGCGCCGCGCTGGTGGCCGTACTGGCTGCCAGTGGCTGCGCGCAGGAACCCTCCCCGGCGTTGGATGACGACATCATCGCCCTGCTCACGGGCACCAACAGCCCCCGCACGGTGAACGGCCGCACCTACACGGCGGAGCCGGTGGAGGCCAGCCTGGGCCCGCACCGCTTCATGTTCCCGGCCAATCTCTACTACAACCAGATCGGCCCGTTTGCCGGCGGCGCGGTGATGCTGTCGGTGTTCTGGCCGGGCCTCCACGCTGCGCCGCCGGGCAATTACCCTGAGCGGTCGGTGGAGGATGGGTATCGGCAGGTGACGATCGAGCTGCGGTATGTGGGTGCCGCGGGGGCTGCGGAGTACCTGGCGCCTGATTTGAACGGGCGCGTGGCGCTGCCGCCGATGCTGGGGCTGACGCCTTATGCGATGGACCGGTCGTGGGTGTCCCGGGATACGTGGGAGGTGGCGCCGGATTGGTATGTGGTGCGGGATGGAGATGGGCGGGTCAGGACGTTCATCAGCTGTGACTCGCGAGAGTACATGCCGGATGGGTTGAGGATGGTGGATGGGAGGCTTGTAAGGTCTAGTGGGGATCGGGTGGCGATGTGCCGGCATTCGGTGGTGGATGGGGAGGATGGCGTGGCTGTGGAGATGAGCTATGCGCGGGTGCTGCTGCTGGACTGGGAACGTCTTGATGGGACGGTTAGGTCCCTTGTTCAGCGGTCCAAAGTCCAGGCATAAGGCGGCTACCTTGGCCCGGCTGCTCTGGAATCACGTGATGCGCGCCGCCTATAGTTATGGCGACCACCGCAAGGGACGCGCTGATGGACGTTGGACGACTCGGGATGACTTCCCTGCTTGCGGCGCTCACCGCGTGGGCGCCTGCTGCTGACGTTGGAGCCAGCAGTTCAAGCAAACCACCGGTTCACGGGAAAGCGCCGGGGGAGCCACTGGATGCAGGCGTGCTGCAGAAGCGTCTGATTAGCTATGCAGCTTCCCTGCATGGAGCCTTAGATGCGTCGGAAGAAGCGTTCTCCAGTGCAATGAAGGTCGCGCTGACGCCGTTTGAGCCAGGACGTGCCGGTAGCGAGGCCGAAAATCAGCCGATGGCTGGTGGCTATGCGTTCCACGCCAGCTATGGCGGCCTGGCGGGAGGTATGAAGATTCCCTATCACGGCGTCTCCGTTTTCAGACCGGACGACAAGCCGCTCACAGATGATCCTGACGCACCCTGCTTCTGGTCTTCCGCAGCTGCAGGGCAAGCTCTGATAGAGAGCGGTTACACGCGAGGCGGCGAACGCCCGTATCAGAGAGGGCGCTTGCAGCAGTACCGCCGCACCTCGTCCGACGGCACCACGGTCTTCTATGCCGATCTGCTGACTTACATTGCGGGCGGTGCGGCTGCGGACACCTGCGTCTACGAGGTGCGATTCGCGGGGGACGTTCCATGAAAAAAGTTGATGCGCGCTTAGATGCGATACTTACGTGCGTGGGAAGCAGCGCGGGCTTTTTCCAGTAACCACGCCCTGCGTTGGATGAATCCATCCTTATGTCTGCAGCTTCAGACATAGACACTTTGCGCGGTTCTACTCTTAGGCTTACGTGCCTATCCAAGTTCGAATCTCTTCAGCGAGCGTGCTTTCGCTAAGGAAAGGATCTGCTTCAGGTGACGCCACCCACGCAAATTTCCTTACTCGAATATTGCCGATTGCGGCCGGCAAGGGCACCAAGCCATCCTCCCTGTGCCTGAAGCCCACGATGAATCCTCTCTGCGCTTCAAATCCAGATGCGAATGCAACGATCTGATTGAAGCTCGCACGGTCCCAATCACCCCCGAAGTACTTGTACTTGACGTCTCCCACGATGCGGCCTCCATCCACGACAAGGTCGGGATTGAGCGTTATCCCGCCCTCCGTCAGACGAAGCCCACGCTTCCTCACATCAGTTGGTGACAGCGCACTTGCGAGGATATTGCGTAACCCACTCTCTACTATGCCTGGCGTTGGAATCAGGAAGCAGGTCCCGACGACATTGCCCGCTTCAATGGATGCACCTCGCGACGCCAAAACGAGCTTAGCGAGCGGCAGTACTCTTGAGTAGCGCGCATGTAGGCGTGTCGCTTGGAATCGCCAATCATCTTCACGCAAGACACCCACGGGGCCCATCGCCAATACGAGACGCCGCGCGCGCCGCCTCTGATACCCGTCGATAGCCGGGTCCGACGCAACAGCGGCGCAGCTTGCCTTCATTAGGCGATTAATCGCCGCGTCTTCGTCTAGCTCCGAATAGGTGCAATGAACCGCGACTCGACCAGAGAGGCTCGCCAGAACCGTGGGGACCGGCTGCACAGAGCCTCTCACATGAGATAGCTCCTCGTCATAATCACTGTAGTCCCGATGTAGCCCAAGTCGAACCACCTTCTCGGCTTCCGCCAGCAGCCATCTACAGACCAATTCTCGCAACTCTTGCGAGCTGCCGACGCGAGCTGGCGAGTCATCCACCCTCGGCGCCACCTCAGACCTCCCCATAAGGTGGGAGAAGTGCCTTAACGGGATCTTAGGGACGATCTGAAGCTCTAGATCGCCTAAGCGAACCACACCCACTACGTTCCTAAATTTTAATGTGTGCGTTCCGTTAGGCCGATACCCGACGCTAATCACAGATGCTGATTCATCCGAGTTGCTGCCACCGTCGAAATCGGTTTTGCGCTTTGATCCCCACCAGTTCAGGCGCCCGGCCATCCGACGACCAATCTCTTCTAATGCGTGAACTTGCTGATCTGATAAGCGAACGGAGCATTCTCGGTTTTCTTCGAGAACCACCTCAGACAGCATAGTCAGGCCATAACTGATTGACGCTCAGGGCGACCATGCCGTCCGGCTGATCGTAGTAGTACTCCTCAATGAGGGGTAACAATTTTCGCATCCAAATCTCACGCAGAACTTTTGGGGACATATCGTTGCGCATGAAGAAGGAATGGCCGATAGTGTGGTGTCGGTCCAAATCCCTCGTGAGATGCTCATTGAGCCTGGACAGCCCTTCAATCACGGCTGCTGAGGGTAGAGCTATGGAGCTGAAGTAACGCTCCAAGACATGCACATCGGGGGCAAGCTCAAAAATCTCGAAGCGGCGCCGCATCGCCGCATCAATGGAGCGAATGCTGCGATCCGCAGTGTTCATCGTTGCGATGAACTTCAGGTTGGAAGGCAACTTGAACTCCTTAGAGAGCTGCAGACTTATGGTCTGATCCCGATACTCAAGAAGATACAGTAGCTCCCCCATCACCCTTGGAAGGTTTGCCCGATTCGCCTCATCCATGATGATGACGTAGGGGTGATGTGGATCGTTGAGATGTCCAGCCCTACGCATATCACTCACTACTTGCAACACTATGCCGGCCGTCACCTCAAACGAAACGCCTGAAGGACCTGCCACTGGGCGCAAACCTTCAATGAAGGCCTCATACGTGTAGCTGGGGTGGAACTGCACTAGTCGCACCGCACCCGTACGACCTCTAGTTAGGTAGGCTGCGAGCCTCTGGGCTACCCAGGTTTTACTGGTGCCAGGTGGACCAGCCAGAATCAGCTGCGGCTGACTCCCTGATAGGCAATCAATCATGCTGCCGAGTGCTCCTTCGGTGAGAAGCGTCTCAGCTGCCAACCATGACATGTCGAGGTCCAACTCGAGATCGACTGACATGTCTGACCCGTCCGCGTCAGTAGGATCCTGGGCGTCACCGTCTCTTAGGTACGAGTCGTTGAGTCGCTCGTACACGTAACCGAAAGCGTTCTGATTCACCACGCTGCTAGAAGTGGAGAACCCGTCAACCAAGTCCAACTCTTCTACTGGGAAGGGCTCCATGAACTCGATTGCCTCAACTTTGAACCACGTCTTGTATGCGCCATTGGCGCTATCGTTGAATCTGTTTCCTTCATCGTAGGTCCCTGGTAGCGAGGGCCATGGATTGGCCATCCCACCAGCAGACGGCGCGCAGCGTATCGTCCCCACGTGCGCTATGGCGACGATCTGCCGCCTGCCGCCATTGATGTACAGCGTGAAGCCGCCTGACAGCTCGTCACGGACGCCCTCGCGGAGCCTGAATGTCCAGCCGCTTGCCCATCCGCCATGGCTGTCTATGCCTTCTCGTACAGAGGCAAAGTCCCTAGAGATTGTCTGCCATGTCCCTACGAGTGCAATTCGTCGACCAAGTCCTGGCGCCACCTGGCCTTTGTGAGCATCGACGACTACGCCGTAGGCCTGCAAAGCGGCCTCAAGATCGGCGATCAATGCTTCGTCGGAGGGGAGTTCGTCCACACCGTAGTACTTCGACGCGATCGTGGACGCTTCATACATGCGCGCCTTGCTGCCGCTGGATCGGAGATCTATGCTTGCGGAGAAATCGAAGCCCGCTCCTGCAAGACTGGGGATGAGTGCCCTCACCCCATCTGCACGGTCATTCAGCCGTCTAACGGCCTCCTTGCGATGAAGTGACTCGAGCTCGGTGACTCCTTGGGCGAGAGTGAGGTAGACCCCGTCCCCAGCCTCGCTGAAGAGATACACCACGTAGACCCCACGCTGGGTGGTGGTGGTCTCTCGTCTGTCAAGGATGGACAGCCAGGGGATTGTTGCCCAGTTTCCCTTGCCGTAGCTCGCTACCACTTTTAGCTGCTCGTTGCGGGCAACAGGTGGAACGTTATCTACTGCTTCCTTTAGCTCCCGAAAGACTTCGGCTACCTCATTCTCGCCGCCAAAGCTGACTTCAGACCTCGCGCGCTGATACGTCCTGAGGATCGTACGAAGCATGCCCCTTAGCTCCTGGGCTTCTTGGCCTGGCAGTTGATTTGTCATATGAGGCTCCTAGCCGCCGTCTGATGCCCAATTACAGAACGGGCCAATTGCGACAACAGTATCGGAACGCCATAGCGTTCATCAATCAATTCTTGGGGCCGCCATCAACTAGTACATGTATTGACCCACTGACTTCCTGCGCAGGCGTTGCTTTTCCTCAAGGAGGCACCGATGAGCGAAATGATGGAAGAAGGAATCAAGCGTCGAAACACCAGCTAGAATCGCGGCTAGCCGTTGAGACCATCCAGGGCAAGGCGATGGCAGCTACTTCAAGCCCGCAGCCCGATCAGACCCCGGCGCGGATCGATAGATCAGTGGGTGCACCGGCATGTTTCGGGAGCCAAGTGCACGCTAGTCGGCAGATTGCTGATTGAATCACCTCCTAGAACTGAAATCGCCCTCATCAGGCACTGATGATGACCCCGGATGCGGCCTTTGCCGCTTTGCTGACCGCATGAGCTTCTCAGTAAGCCATGAGTCATTTCAGTCACGTACTTCCTTGTCTTCACACGCCACCAAGCGTTGCCAATGTTTGATAGACGGACGGGACAGGATCGCCGCGCGCAACTGTACGCGCGGATTCCTACTCTGTAGCTCCACATTGATCAAACCAGCTTCACCCACGTGTGGGGCTGCGCCGCGCAGCAGCCAAAAGGCTCTCCAACGTGCACTTGAGCACCTACGTCCAGGCAGCCCGCCTCACTATCGAATTGCCAAGCAAATCATTTCGATAGGAACCCTTTCCGAAAACAAGGATGCGTCGATGCATGAACGAGTTGACAGTCCGCGGTTGCGCTTTTTTGCCGCGGACTATTTCCGTGCCAATTTGTTCGTCGTCCAGCACCAGCCTAGGGCTTAGGCATACTCAGACTAGCTCGCCAGAACCTCCCTCTGCAGAGCTGTAGGCTCTTAAGCACAGAGCACCTGACAGGACCCCGCTGCCTGGGTGACCTATGCGTCAAGCTTTTGACAAGCGGCAAATCATTGCAAATATCTAAATAAATTGATATCAATCAATTTTTCATCCCGCAATTTATTTACCGTCCATCACGGAAAACACAAATGGAAATTGATCTCGAAGCTGTACTAGACACTCCCGATCACACTGTGGACATGAAGTCTGGGCTGGAAACGCTTCAAGGTTTATCAGATGCAGCGCGAAAGATCGCGATCGCGTTCGCTAACGACAAGGTCATACAGCGAATTAACTACAAGAGCGACATCCGCACGAAGATGAAACAGAGCTTCAAGGGCTCTTATGGGCTGCGGTTTAGTATCGAAGTAATGGGGCGGAAGGAGCAAAGCGCTATAAATGAGATCGGAAAATCTACGTTTATAGAGCTACTTTCATACACCATGACGGCGGCAAGGTATGGAACACCGAAACGAATTTCAGTTAGAGCTCGCGACGTTCTCGACAACATGAAAATGAGTGAACTCGAACTGATTGAGGAAATAAGAAGCTCTTGCATGCGCAAGATTCATAAAGTACCCACCAAATTCAATCATGGAGTTTCGCTGAATTACAGGCAGCGAGGCGGTGACACGGTAGCCATTGCAAAGTTCAGCAAGCGATCGGCAAAGCTACTGGATGCTTCACTTGATCATAAAGAGCGAATTGTTAGGGCCTCAGTATCACGACTAAACATCAACACCGGGAACGGAAGGCTCAAGCCGGTCGGCGAGAAGAAGACCTTTGCATTTGGTTTTTCGGGAGACTATGCGCTAGTCGACGCAAACTTGCGGAAGCAGTTTTCAGAGAATTTGGATCGTAACAACGGCGTCCCAGAATCGAAGCGTTCGCTAATAAGCTTCATCGCACAAGCGATTCAACTCAATGACGGAAGGATCGTCAAGTACATCGTAAGGCGAATTAAATGAACTGGCGAGTTGGGGCGGTGTGCTCCGCCATAATTGTTACTGTCCTTGCCACCTATACCTACTTCTTCGCGTTCGTTTTTGACCTTCCAATATCAAATGATCCATCCAATTGGGGCGCCCTTGGCGATTACTTTGGAGGAATCTTAAATCCACTACTTTCATTCATTTCGATCATACTGATCATCAAAACAATCAGACTCCAGCAGAGTGAGATGGCGCGTACAGAGAGGGAATCCAAATTACGATCATTCGAAAGCAAACTATTCTCCCTAATCGCCATTCAGTCCGAACAGATAAGTAAATTAAAGTTGAAATTCGAATGCAGCGATGGGGCGCAAGTTGAGAAACATGGAAAAGCCGCAATCTTCGAGCTTGAAGAATTGATATCCACTCTACTTGAGAAAGGAGTTAAGCCAAATCTCGCACTTATGCTTAACCACCTGGATTGCGATGACAGCCTTGGCAGCGCAGTGAGGGCGTTCTACGTTCCACTTCATACGATATCAAAGGATCTATCCGATGACCGGGGATTTTCGAAGTCTGAACGACTTGACAGCATTGAAACCCTCATAAACTTCACTGATTTTTCTTTGTTAAGGATTGTAATGTTGATCTCTAGAAACGAGAACAGCGCTGCCGCTAGATATATCAGAGATAACACAGAGCTAGGAGATATTCTGACAAAGCTCCAATTTTGCCCATGGCCATTGGATGTCGATTGATTTACGTCTAGCATGCTCACAGGAGTCGCTGCTGGCTAGGGAGGCGCCGCGCTTCCGAGCGTTTTAGCAAGATGTACATGCGCGACGGGGCGTGTGATCACCTAAGTGAAGACCACAGAAGCAAACGCCGCCGTCGGTTCAATTTTTCGAGGGCGACTGGCAAGCTGAAACGACTGTCTATCGCTGCTGAAGCAGCATGGCGCAGTGCCGAGAATGAGTCACAAGCAAACTGCCACGAGAATGCGGTGCCTGAGGGCTTCCTTAGTGCGCTAAAGAAAGGATGAAGCGACGGATCTACCCGACCCGGGACGATGCACACCGTGGGGTGTTTAACCACACCGAAAGTTCTGCAACCCTATCCGCCGCCACGCCTCGACTGGCGACCTCCCCGTGCAGAGTGTGAACGGCGCTGCGGGCGAAGCGGTTCATGAACGTGCGCAGAAGTCCAGCCGGCTCAGGAACCGATGCTGTGTCCGGCCGTCCTGGGAACTGCGGGAGTCCATCGCGGACTGAGGCTGGAGAGTTGCTCGCTAGAAGGAGCGGCTTCCCTTCTTGTGAGTACGTCGGGACTGATACTCTCAGTCCCCGACGGATTCAGATGCAGCGCTAATGGAAGGCTTGCATGACGCGACCTACAGCTACTTGCATAGAAAAATGGCCATGTAAATCGAAGCAAGGCGCGCGCGCCCATTCTATCACCCTAGAACGTCGCTCAGCATAGAAGTTCAAGCGCAATCCCAACTATACCGACCTCAGCTTATTAACGAGAACGTTGCCGCCGCCGTCAACTACCTGCGTCGGACTACATCCAGATTGCTTGGCCAAGAACGTTTCTTATTCGACTAATAACGACGTCACCAACGTAATAGACCGAATCGAGCTGCTCGTCAGTTGCAGATGCGAGATCCCCAACGGTAGAGAATCCAGCGGTCTTGAGGGCATCTATCCGTCCCACACTCAAGCCATATGGGTAGAGCTTGGATTTGACCAGGACATCTAAGGGCTGAAGCATAATAGCAAGGTCTTCTGTTGCAGGCGTTTCGGGAACCTTCAACGCGCTGAGAGTACTTGACCTACCAAATTGTACAGCCTCTTCTCGAGCCTTCTGGAACCATCGATCGAAGAGGTCACGCGTTAGCCTCGAACCTGATGACTGTTCCAATAGCGAACATAAGTTGAGAGCATAACGAGCGCCCCTCCCACCAGACTTCATGGCGCGAGACGCCTCTCGCTTGGTCATAAACCCTGCATATTCGAGAATTTGCAGAGGCTTCGCCAACTTTTCATCGACATCTCTGTGCACAATGACGTCGCGGGGATTATTTGATTTACCACCAGCCTCTTCGAAAATCATTTGAGCCACGTCGGTGGCAACACTTACCATAGGCTCATACATGCCGAGCTTTGGCTTGATTTCCTGCAAAAGTGGCCAGTAGTAATTTGCTGCCAAGTCAATGAGCGTCTCTGACAGCTCCGGCAAACCGATCTTTTCGCCGGCCGCGCTTCGCTCCTTCAGCTTATTGCATGCAAATACAAATCCCCGCATGTTTCCGAGAACGGACTGAGCCAAAAAGCCGGCGACGGCACGCCTATCGAGACCAGAACTAAATGCATTGTCGAAGTAATCCGGATACCTGGCATCCATCACCTCAAGAAATGTCTCATTGAAGTCCGGCAGCTCTTCACTGCGCAGCAAATCTACAATCGTGGAGTCATTGTAGACATCAAACCTAATGCCAAATTTTGTTACGCCAGGATAGATTGCGGCCTTGCAAGACACTGCACTGCCAGACAAGGTGCGATAGATATCGAAAAAGTCTTCTAATGACGCCTCTCGTCCCAGATGGGCTGCATCATCGAAAAACAGTACTAAACGCCGTCCAATTCGGCTGGCTAACTTTGAAAGTTCATACTGAAGGGAGCCAGCATCTGGCTCGGGAGAGAAATCATCCGCACGGTCACCCAATGCGTCGCGGACTGACCTGATGATTATCTCACAGAGAATGCGTCCATATGTCTCACCGCTACTCTTCAGAAGAGGAGCGTGCCTGAGACTCATATAGATCCCCACGGCAGGGGCATCTTCATTACTGACCGAAAGCTGCTTAGAGGCAGCGATCATGAAAGCGCTTTTCCCGGAACCACGCCCCCCCCTCAGCAAGACGGGCCCATGCGCCAAAAGCGTTCGAATTACGCGCTGATCGTTCTTTGAAGGAAACTTATGGAGGTCGTCAAAAATTTGGGGCTCGCAATCTTCGGCGGCAAGCACCAATCCCGCATCATAAAGGTGGCCAGATACAACGTTCATGCAATTATCTCCACCTGCTCAAACCAGTTAATTTTTTCACACGCACTCCCATATTCGATCCTACCTACAGGGTGCTCCATGAAACAAGTAACAAATCCGAGCTCAGCAATGTCCCGAATTGTCCTTTCAACTAACTGACTAATAGTGAGCCGATCCGGAGCAACCAGATCGAGCACCGATTCGTAGTGAACCGCCTTGGATAATTCCGAATAGACAGCTCCCAGCCCCCCCCGCTTCCCGCTACAGAAAGCCGGAATCGGCCTCGTCTTTAGTTCTGATATCCAATTTCCGACGTGCCGCGAATGGTCGAAGTCGTAAAGCCGCTTCAGCGCTGGCCTCCAAAGCAACTCATCGTAGTACATCCCGAGTAGCGCTCTCACCATGCTTTGTGGATCCATCTTTTCTGTCCATGCTTGGGCATTCGGCGGATCTTCTGCCATCACATCACCTTGCCAGCGCATTGCCGCCCGCCAGGGCTTGGCCCTATCGTAATTCGGGCCTGTCTGGATTCGCTGAATTGACAATACCCGGAAAGGATCGATACGACCAACTAGCCCAGTTAGAGATACTTCAAGCATCGACCTCACAAGGAATGGAGCGAACGTACAGAACCGCTCATCATCTTGAGCAGAGACCAATGCAAGTTGCGAAAGTAGAAACTTAAAGTTCCGCTCCAAGAACTCAAGAGATGCTCGAAGCTCCCCGCCTACCGGAAGCGCCTCGGTGTCACCGAATATCAAACTTGTCGGATTGGTCGAAAAGTCCATTTACATTTTCCAAAGTGAGCCATCAAAAAGAGAGCGGCCTTGGCCGCTCTCCTTCCTACACTATTAAGCACTCTCCAGATCAAACCCCAACAGGGTTAGCCTTCTCCGGATCAATCTTGTACTGCTTGATCGCTCGGGCCACGTCCTTACCCGTCATCTTCCCATCCTTCGCAAGCGCCGCAATCGCAGCATGCGCGACGTAGTACCGGTCAACCTCGAAGAAGCGACGCAGGTTCGCACGGGTATCCGAACGACCGAAGCCATCCGTACCCAGCACGGTGTAGCTCATCGGCACGAACGCGCGGATCTGGTCCGCATACGCACGCACGTAGTCGGTGGCGGCAATCGCCGGGCCCTGGCGGCCTTCCAGCAGCTCGGTCACGTAGGCCTTGCGCTGGTCGCCTTCCGGGTGGAAGCGGTTGGCACGCTCGGCATCGAAACCATCGCGGCGCAGCTCGTTGAAGCTCGGGCAGGACCAGATGTCGGCGGTCACGCCGAAGTCCTTGTCCAGCAGCTCGGCGGCGGCAATCACTTCACGCAGGATGGTGCCCGAACCCAGCAGCTGCACGCGCAGCTCGCCCTTCTTCGGCTTGCCGGCGTCGGTCAGCAGGTACATACCCTTCACGATGCCTTCGGCTGCACCTTCCGGCATTTCCGGGTGGGTGTAGTTTTCGTTCATCAGGGTCAGGTAGTAGTACTCGTCTACCTGGTCTTCCATCATGGCCTTGGTGCCGTGCTGCAGGATCACCGTCACTTCGAAGCCGAAGGTCGGGTCGTAGCTGCGCACGTTCGGGATGCCGCCAGCCACCAGGTGGCTGAAGCCATCTTCGTGCTGCAGGCCTTCACCGTTCAGCGTGGTGCGGCCGGCGGTGCCACCCAGCAGGAAGCCGCGGGTACGCATGTCGGCGGCCTGCCAGGCAATGTCGCCCACGCGCTGGAAGCCGAACATACTGTAGTAGATGTAGAACGGCAGCATCGGCACGTTGCTGACCGAGTAACTGGTACCGGCCGCCATCCACGAGCTGATGGCGCCCGGCTCGCTGATGCCCTGCTGCAGCACCTGGCCGCTCTGGTCTTCGCGGTAGAACATCAGCTGGTCGGCGTCGACCGGCTTGTACTTCTGGCCGAACGGCGCGTAGATGCCGATCTGGCGGAACAGGCCTTCCATACCGAAGGTACGGGCTTCGTCGGCCACGATCGGCACGATGTGCGGGCCCAGTTCCTTGTCGCGCAGGGTGATGTTCAGGCTCTGCACGAAGGCCATGGTGGTGGAATAGCTGCGCTCGCCGCTGCTCTTCAGCAGGCGCTCGTAGGTTTCCAGCTTCGGTGCGTTGAAGCTCTTGTCGGCCTTGCGGCGGCGCTGCGGCAGGTAACCGCCCAGGGCGCTGCGGCGCTCCTGCAGGTACTGCACTTCCGGCGAATCCGGGCCCGGGTGGTAGAACGGCACCTGGCCATCGGCCAGCTGCGCGTCGGTCACCGGAATGTTGAAGCGGTCGCGGAAGTGGCGCACCGCTTCGTCGTCCAGCTTCTTGGTCTGGTGGGTCGGGTTCAGTGCCTCACCGGCGCTGCCCATGCCGTAACCCTTCACGGTCTTGGCCAGGATGACGGTCGGCATGCCCTTGGTATTCACGGCCTGGTGGTAGGCGGCGTACACCTTGTGCGGGTCGTGGCCACCACGGTTCAGGCGCCAGATGTCGTCGTCGCTCATGCCGGCCACCATTGCAGCGGTTTCCGGGTACTTGCCGAAGAAATGCTCGCGGGTATACGCGCCGCCGAAGGCCTTGCAGTTCTGGTATTCGCCGTCGACGGTTTCCATCATCAGCTTCTTCAGGACGCCATGGGTGTCCTTGGCCAGCAGGGCATCCCAGTAACCGCCCCACAGCAGCTTGATGACATTCCAGCCGCCGCCACGGAACACGCCTTCCAGTTCCTGGATGATCTTGCCGTTGCCGCGCACCGGGCCGTCCAGGCGCTGCAGGTTGCAGTTCACCACGAAGATCAGGTTGTCCAGGCCTTCACGGCCGGCCAGCGCAATCGCGCCGAGGGTTTCCGGCTCGTCGCTCTCGCCGTCGCCGATGAAGCACCACACCTTGCGGTCGCTCTTCTCGATCAGGCCACGGTTTTCCAGGTAGCGCATGAACTGCGCCTGGTAGATGGCGGCCAGCGGGCCCAGGCCCATCGACACGGTGGGGGTCTGCCAGAAGTCCGGCATCAGCCACGGGTGCGGGTAGGACGACAGGCCACCGCCGTCCACTTCCATGCGGAACTTGTCGAGCTGTTCTTCGTTGATGCGGCCTTCCAGGAAGGCGCGCGCGTAGATGCCCGGGGCGCTGTGGCCCTGGATGAACAGCAGGTCGCCCGGGTGGCTGTCGCTCGGGGCGCGCCAGAAGTGGTTGAAGCCCACGTCGTACAGGGTGGCGCCGGAGGCGAAGGAGGCGATGTGGCCGCCCAGGTCGCCCGGCTTGCGGTTGGCACGCACGACGGTGGCCATCGCGTTCCAACGGATGATGGAGCGGATGCGCCATTCCAGTTCCGCGTTGCCCGGGCTCTTGGCCTCCAGCTGCGGATCGATGGTGTTGACGTATTCGGTAGTGGGCGAGAACGGCAGGTACGCACCCGAACGACGGGTCAGTTCCACCATGCCTTCCAGCAGCTGATGCGCGCGCTCGGGGCCCTCGACATCAATGACGGCCTTCAACGACTCGATCCACTCCTGGGTTTCCACAGGATTGGTGTCGTTGTTCAGCACTTCGTTCAACCAGTTCATTAGCGCTCCCATTACCGCACGCACGCGCGCGACTGTTGTATAGATATCTAGACCGCAAAGTGTAGCGCACCAAGGGCTTTCGTCACTTGGCTACGCTGCCGTATGGAGGTGTTTGCACTCTGTCCGCAAGGTCTGTCCCCGGCTGTCCTGGTGGCGGACAGTCTGGTTTTTCAGGCACCTGCGGCCGGCAGGTCAGCCTGCCCCGTGTCGCGTCTGCACCGCTGTCTTCATCGGCAGGACGCAGTGTTACCGCTGGCGATGACCGTTGTAGGGCAAGGCCTGCGCTGCTGTAGGGGCAATCCGGGCGCTGGCGCTGAACCGATGCCAACATGTCGCCCTTGCCTCTGGATTGCCAGGGCGCGTGGCCGGAAGCTGCATCGCGCAGGCAGCCCCTTCCCCTGCGGCGCCCGCCACCTCGCGCCGCAGCTGCTTCGCCCAGAACCCACCGCAGCGTTGCGGTGGGTTCTCTCGTTGGGCCCGCCGTGGCCGTAACGCATCACGCGTTTGGCCCGAATCTGGACTTGTCCGGTCCGGCTTATCGATATATCGTTTGCACACTCGCTACCGATATATCGAAATGGCCCGGACCTCCACTGCCAAGGCGCGCAAGGAAGACGATGCGCCCGCCGTCCCCCGCCGCAACGGCCAGCCGCGTGTGCTGAGCCGGGGCGACCTGCGCCTGCTGGTGCTGGCGCTGATCGGCGAACAGCCGCGCCACGGCTACGAGCTGATCCAGCACATCAGCGGCCTGTTCACGCAGGCCTATACACCCAGCGCCGGCACGATGTACCCGCTGCTGGCCAGCTTCGAGCAGGCTGGCTGGGTGGAATCGGAAGAAGAAGACGGCCGCCGCGTGTTCCGCATCACCGCCGCCGGCGAGTTCGAGTTGAAGGTGCAGCGCACCCAGGTGCGGCTGGCCCAGCGCCGCGCCTTCGACCGCGCCCGCGAGATCACCAAGGCCTCGCTGCCGCCGCCGCTGGCCACCGCGCTGCGCGAGTTCAAGCAGGCGCTTGTGCGCCACCACGGCCGCTGGAGCGAGGGCGAGGCCGAAGCGGTGGCCGAGCAGCTGTCGCGCGCCTCGGCGCTGCTGAACGGTGCGCTGGGCGATGGCCCCACCCCTGTAACCCCGACCGAGCCAGACTGAAGCCCGCCAGGTCGTTTCCCCCGACCCGCGCGCGATGCCGCGCGCTTACCTGCACAGGTACTGCAATGACCCAACATGAAAATTCGCGCCTGCGCCTGGATGTGCGCTTCCGCCACCTGACCGTGCTGCGCACCGAGAGCGTGACCCCGCACATGCGCCGCGTGGTGCTGGGCGGCGCCGACCTGGCCGGCTTCGATTCGCCCGGCCCGGACGACCACATCAAGCTGTTCTTCCCCAACAGCAGCGGCGAGATGGTGCTGCCGGTGATGACCGCCGAAGGCCCGCGCTACCCCGAGGGCAAGGAGCACTCGGTGGCGCGCGATTACACCCCGCGCTGGTGGGACCACGAGGCCGGCGAGCTGGCCATCGACTTCGTGCTGCACGACCAGGGCATTGCCGGGCCGTGGGCCGAGCGTGCGCAGCCGGGCGACCCGCTGTCCATCGGCGGCCCGCGCGGCTCGTTCGTGGTAGCTGACACCTACGACGCCTACGTGCTGATGGGCGATGAAACCGCGCTGCCGGCCATCGCCCGCTGGCTGGACGTGCTGCCCGATGGCGCCGAAGTGCAGGCGTATATCGAAGTGAGCGACGAGGACGAGCGCCAGGACCTGCCGCAGTACGAGAACGTGCGCATCCACTGGCTGGAGCGCAACGGCTTCCCGGCAGCCAGCAGCACGCTGCTGGAAGACATGCTGACCGACTTCGAGGCCCCGGAGGGCGACACCTTCTACTGGATCGCCACCGAATCGCGCCGCGCGCGGATGATGCGCAAGTTCATCGAAGGCCACCTGGGCGTGCCGCGCGACTGGATCCGCTCGACCGGCTACTGGAAGGCCCACCCGGACGAAGCCGACGGCGATTGATGCCGGCGGGGCGGGTGCGGACCGTTGGTCCGCACCGCCTTGCCCCGTAGAGCCGAGCCCACGCTCGGCTGCTTTTCGCTCCCTGTAGAGCCGAGCCCATGCTCGGCTGCTTTTCGCTCTCTGTAGAGCCGAGCCCACGCTCGGCTGCTTTTCGCTCTCTGTAGAGCCGAGCCCACGCTCGGCTGCTTTTCGCTCTCTGTAGAGCCGAGCCCACGCTCGGCTGTTCCCCACCGCAGCCGAGCACAGGCTCGGCTCTACAGGAACGCGCGGCAACGTTCTCTGCCACAATCGCGCTCCTTTCCCGCACCTGTGAGGCCCTCCATGGGCAAACTGACCCTGGCCGGCATCGACAAGCTGCGCACCCGTTTCGCCGATGACGCGGCCTGCGACACCGCCCTGGCCGCCTTCGCCGACCCCGCCGCCGCACGCGCACCGCTGCGCGAGCTGCTGGAGGCCGAGCACCGTTATCTGCAGGCCGAATTCGAAGTGGCCCAGGTGGCCGACATCCTGCGCCGCGACCAGAAGTACGCCCCGGTGGGCCGCCCGTCGGTGCATATCGTGCAGCTGCGCAAGCAGCAGGCCGCCACCAAGCAGGCCGCCCTGATCGCCCGCAACGTGGTGGCCCAGGCCGCGCAGACGTTCGTGCGCGTGAGCGGGATGACCGTGAAGGCCAAGCAGAGCCCGAGCGAAGCGTGCGCCGCGTGGTTGATCGCGCAGCGCTGAAACCGCTGGGATTCGGAAAACGACGGCGGGGTCGGGACGAACGACGACGGCGTTCGGGAAAACAATGACGGGGTAGAGTCGACTGTTAGTCGACTATCGCGCGCAGCGCGGGGTTTTTGGCTCCCCGCCAAGAGCAGTCGACTAACAGTCGACTCTACCGAAAGCAGGTTCGCGCGCGGGCCCACCGAAAGCAGGTTCGCGCGCGGCCCCACCGAAAGCAGGTTCGCGCGCGGCCCCACCGAAAGCAGGTTCGCGCGCGGCCCCACCGAAAGCAGGTTCGCGCGCAGGCCCAACCAATAGCGGAATTCCGCGCTGGCGCACCGGGGGGGTACCCCGCGCCCCCCGCCCCGAAAAAAGAAGGCCCGCTTTTCAGCGGGCCTTCTGCCTTCTCACGACGAGTGAGCGGGTTACATCACGCTGCCGGCTTTTCGCCGGTGGCTTCGGTGGTGATGCGGATGTTCACTTCATCGCTGACGTTCGGGGCGTAGGCGCCGACGCCGAAATCGCTGCGCTTCAGGGTGGTGGTCGCATCGAAGCCAGCGGCCGGAACCTTGGCCATCGGGTGCTCGCCACCGCCGTTGATGGTGACGTCCAGGGTGACCGGCTTGGTGATGCCCTTGATGGTCAGGTCGCCGGTGACGGTCAGCTTGTTGGTGCCGGCCGCTTCAACCTTGGTGCTCTTGAAGGTGGCATCGGCGAACTTGGCGGCGTCGAAGAAATCGGCGCTCTTCAGGTGTTCGTCGAACTTGGCGGTGAAGCTGTTCAGGCCGCTCAGCGGCAGCTTCACTTCCACGGTGGACTTGGTCACGTCTTCGGCGTTGTACACCAGGGTGCCTTCGGCGTTGCCGAAGTGCGCGCTCGGGTGCGAGAAGCCGAAGTGGCTCCACTGGGCCAGCACGTCGGTGTGGCTCGGGTCGAGCTTGTAGGTGCCCGAGGCGATCTGGATCGCTTCGGCAGCCGGGGCGGTCGGGGCCACGGTGGACGGGGCGGCAGCCTGCTCGGTGGTGGCCGGGGCGGCGGCATCGGCAGCCGGGGCAGCGGTGTCGGCCGGCTTGGAGCAGGCGGCAATGGCCAGGGTCAGGGCCAGCGGCAGCAGCAGTTTACGGGTGGCGCTCATCTGAGGAACTCTCCGGAATCGTAGGGTGGGTACAACGGGGGCCGCCAAGGCGGCGGCCCGAAACCGATACAGCGACTTACGCGATGCGCGCCGCTTCGTCGAACGACAGGCGCGGCAGACGGGGGAACAGGCCCGAATCGTCACCGTACCCCAGGTTGACCAGGAAATTCGACTTGATGTGGGTGCCGGCGAAGAAGGCCTCGTCGACCTTGGCATTGTCGAAGCCGGACATCGGGCCGGCATCCAGGCCCAGCGCGCGCGCGGCCAGGATCAGGTAAGCGCCCTGCAGGCTGCCATTGCGGAACGCGCCTTCGTAGCGGCCTTCACGCGGGCCGTCGAACCAGGCCTTGGCATCGGTGTGCGGGAACAGGTACGGCAGCTTCTCGTGGAAATCCTGGTCGAAGCCGACAATGACGGTGACCGGCGCAGCCAGGGTCTTCTCGTGGTTGCCTTCGGACAGTGCCGGGGCCAGCTTGGCCTTGGCTTCGGCTGACTTCACGAACACGAAGCGCGCCGGGCTGCCATTGGCGGCGGTCGGGCCCCACTTCACCAGCTCGTACAGGGCGTGCAGCTGGGCGTCTTCCACCGGCTTGTCGAGGAAGGCGTTCTGGGTACGGGCAGTGCGGAACAACTGGTCCAGTGCAGCAGCATCGAGCGCGTGGGACATCGGTAGTTCTCCTGGCAGCAAAAGGGAGTCAGTGCCCGCGGGCGACGCGGGGCGAAAGGACGATCAGGAGTGTAGAGTGTCGCGACTGTTGCAACACCCAGCAGGGCTGAAACGAATTAATGCCAATGGTGAAACGATCAAGCGCGCCATGGACGGTTACTGACGGCCGTGCCGGCAATGTCCGCCAGGCGGTCGCGCTGGCCTCGGCGCTGCGCCAGGGCACCCATCGCCCGCTGGTCCTGCAGCCCCGTGCGCCTTGGCGCTGGCTGTCGCCGCGGCGCCTGCCCGGTGATGTGAACGGCTACGGCCCCGACTTCGCCGAACTGGCCGCGCAGGCCCCTGCGCTGGCGATCGGCTGTGGCCGCCAGGCCGCCGGTGCACTGCGCGTGCTGCGTGCCCGTGGCAGCCGCACGGTGCAGATCCTCGACCCGCGCCTGCCCTCGCGGCATTGGGACCTGGTGGTGGTGCCAGAACACGATGCCCTGCGGGGCAGCAACGTACTCACGCTGATCGGCAGCCTGAACCCGGTGGACGATGACTGGCTGGCGCTGGGCCGCGCCGCGTTCGCCGACTTCGGTGCCCTGCCCGGCCCGCGCACCGCGCTGCTGGTGGGTGGACCGACGCCGCTGGCACCCTGGGACGAGACGGCGATGGTGGCGGTGTTCACGGCACTGGCCGAGCAGATCCGCAGCGAAGGCGGCAGCCTGCTGGCCACCACCTCGCGACGCACGCCGCCGGCACTGGCCGAGATCCTGCGTGCCACGTTCGCGCACCTGCCGCACGTGATCTGGGGCGATGGCGGCGACGGCGTGAACCCATACGCGGGGCTGCTGGGCTGGGCCAACCGGGTGGTGGTATCGCCCGATTCGGTGAACCTGCTCTCTGAAGCCAGCGCCACACGGCTGCCGGTGATGGTGGCCCTGGCCGACACCGCGCAGGGACGGCTGGCCCGCTTCCAGCGCCAGCTGCACGAGCGCGGCCGGCTGCAGACGCGCTGGCTGGACTGGCAGCACGACCGCATCGAGCCGCTGCGCGAAACCGCGCGGGTGGCGGCCGAAGTCAGCGCGCGCCTCTCTCTGCGATAGCGCCGGGCCGTGCCCGGCGATCGTTTCCCGCGTACCGCCGGCCCTACCAACGCTTGACGCCGGCAACGCTATGATCGGCACGCGGGCCCGCCCAGGGCCCAGTCGCTCCATGGAGGAATTGACGATGCGTACCCTGCCCTGCACTGCGATTGCCCTGGCCCTGGCCGTCGGCCTGCTGTCTGCCAGCCCTGCCGATGCGCGGCGCGTCTACCGCTTCGTGGACACGCAGCAGCCTCCGGTGTCGCTGGATATTTCCCCGGGTCTGGCCCAGACCATGGCGCAGGCCGATGCGGCCGCCGCCAACCCGCAGCCCGGCCAGCCGCCGGTCGCGCCGTCCAATGGCGTGCCACCGCCGATGCAGGTGCGCTCGATCGGCACCAACGTGGATGGCGAGCGCGAAGTGTTGCTGGAGCAGGCGGGACAACCGGGTAATACCGCCGCCATCCGCTGGACGAACCAGGCGGGCGATCCCTCGGTGCTGTTCCATGTCGGCCAGACTGTGCAGTTCGACCCGACCCCGTCGGACGGCCACAACGGCCTGATGGCCCGCGATCCGCAGGGCAGGCCGCTGACCCACATTCCCGCCCCCAACCCGCCAGCACAGGGCGCTTACTGAGCCGGGCCAGCTGAACGGCGGTTTTTGGCTTTGCCCGCAGGCGGGCCGATAATGATCGATTCCCTTGTCTGCCCTGGCTCGCCATGTCCGTGCGTCCTGACCCTGTGTTTGCCCCGCTGACCCCGCGCGCCCTCGTGCTGGCAGTGCTGGCCATGGGCGCGGTGGTGCTGCTGTCCAACGTGCTGGTGCAGTACCCCATCAACGACTGGCTGACCTGGGGCGCCTTCAGCTACCCGGTGGCGTTCCTGGTGAGCAACCTGATCAACCGCCGCTTCGGCCCGGGCCCGGCCCGCCGCGTGGCGTGGATCGGTTTCCTGCTGGCGGTGCTGCTGTCGGTGTGGGTGGCGACGCCGCGCATCGCGATCGCCTCGTGCTCGGCCTTCATCGTGGCCCAGCTGCTGGACATCACCGTGTTCGACCGCCTGCGCCGTGGCAGCTGGTGGCGCGCACCGATGGTGGCAACGACGTGCAGCGCGACGGTGGATACGACCATTTTCTGGTCGATCGCGTTTGCCGGTTCAGCGCTGCCGTGGGTGAGCTGGGCCGCGGGCGACCTGGCGGTGAAGCTGGCCATCGGCGTGTGCCTGCTGGCCCCGTTCCGCGCGCTGCTGTGGAAGATGGCGCCGCTGCCCCGGTAGGTGTAAACCCATCGCTCTGGTGGGTGCCGACCGTTGGTCGGCACGCCCCTTCAGGGTGCATCGCGGCTGACAGCGTGTGCCGACCAACGGTCGGCACCTGCCAAGGCGCACGTGGCCCCCCATCAGCCGAACGGCAGCTCCGCCGCCACACACGCGGCACTGATCGCGGTACACGCGTCTTCAATTGCCGGTGTCGTCGGTGCCAACCGCGGGCGGCGGTCCAGCGTGCAGGCCAGGCCGACATCCAGCAGCGTGGCGTGTGCACCCTGCAACGCACGCGCAGTGGCCTCCGGCAGGAATCCCGCCGCCGCCAGCGCGTCGATCAACGACGGCGTGTCGCGCGGTTCCAGCAGCGCCGGCACCTGAGCGCTGCGTGCCAGCACGCCGGTCTGCAGCAGGAATTCCAGATCGACCACGCCACCGGCGCCCTGCTTCAGGTCCAGCCGCGCGGCATCGCTGCGGTCCAGTTCGGTGCGCATGCGCCCGCGCATCTTCAGCACGTCGGCATACAGCGTGGCGGGGTCGCGTTCGCGGCCCAGGGTCCGCGCGCGCACCTGTTCGAAATCGGCCAGCAGGCCGGCATCGCCGGCCACGCCGCGCGCGCGCACCAGGGCCTGGTGTTCCCAGGTCCAGGCACGTTCGCGCTGGTACTCGGTGTAGCTGGCCAGCGAGGACACCAGCGTGCCCTTGCCGCCATCCGGGCGCAGGCGCACGTCGATGTCGTACAGGCGGCCGGCAGCGGTGACCGCGCCCAGCAGGGCCATCACCTTCTGCGCCAGGCGCGCGTACCAGCGGCCCGGTTCCAGCGGGCGGGCGCCATCGCTGGCTTCCACGCCGGCAGGATGGTCATGCAGGAACACCAGATCCAGATCGGAACCGAAGCCCAGCTCCAGCCCGCCCAGACTGCCGTAACCGATGATCGCAAAGCGCCCGCCCGGCACGGCGCCATGCGCGGCATGCATCTCCGCCTCGGCCAGCTTCAGCACGGTGATGACCACCGCCTGCGCCAGCTCGGCCAGCTGGCGGGTGCTGTCCACCGCACCCTGGCGGCCATCCAGCGTGGCCATCGCCATGCGGAAGCTGAGCGCAAGCCGCGTTTCATTGAGCCAGCGCAGCTGCGATTCGGGATCCTCCACCGGCAGCACCTGCTGGCATTCGGCCAGCATGCCGTCGAATGCGGGCATCGGCCCGGACACGCGCACGTCCAGCAGTTCGTCCAGCAGCAGCGGGTACGCGGCCAGGCGCTCGGCCAGCAGCGCGCTGCGCGCCAGTACGTCCACCAGCCGCGCCAGGGCGCTGGGCTGTTCGTCCAGCAGCGCGAGATAACTCGTTCGACGCAGCACCGCCTGCAGCAGGCCGAGCACGCGCTTGAGCGCAGCATCGGGCTGCGGCGAACGCGTGGCGGCGTGCAGCAGCGCTGGCAGCACGCGGTCCAGGCGCGCGCGCGCGGCATCGGACAGCGACTTCACGCCAGTGCTCTGGGCGAAATCACGCAGCGACTGGTTGGCGCCGTTGGCATCGAGGAAACCGGCTTCGGCCAGCAGTTCGGCATTGCTGCCTTCGGGCAGGCTGCGCCAGTAGCTGGCCAGCGCATCGGGTGCGGCCTGGCCCTTGCGCGGGGCCAGCAGCGCGGCGAATTCGGTGCTGACGCGCTGCTGCTGCACGGTCAGTGCCGCACGCAGCGCATCCCAGTCGGTGTAGCCCAGGCCGAGGGCGATGCGCTGGCGATCCAGCGGGTCGCTGGGCAGCACGTGGGTCTGTGCATCGCGCAGCATCTGCAGGCGGTTTTCCAGACGACGCAGGAACAGGTAGGCCTCGCGCAGCGCGGCACCATCGTCCGGCGCGATCTGGCCGGCGTTGACCAGCGCCTGCAGGGCGACCAGCAGGCGCCGCTCGCGCAGCACCGGCTCGCGCCCGGCGCGGATCAGCTGCAGCGCCTGGCACAGGAATTCGATTTCGCGGATGCCACCGGAGCCGCGCTTGATGTCTTCGTGCAGCTCGCGGCGCGCGACTTCGGCGGTGATCGCCGCCTTCATCTCGCGCAGGCCATCGAGCGCGGTGAAATCCAGATAGCGGCGGTAGACGAACGGGCGCAGGGTCTGCAGCCACGCCTCACCGGCGGCGATGTCGCCAGCCACCGCGCGTGCCTTCAGCCAGGCATAGCGTTCCCAGTCGCGGCCCTCGCGCTGGAAATACTGGTCCATTGCCGCGAACGACAGCGCGACGCGGCCAGCGCTGCCGAACGGGCGCAGGCGCAGGTCGACGCGGTGGCTGAAGCCATCGACGGTGGTCTCGTCCAGCAGCTTGGCCAGGCGCTGGCCGAGGCGGGCGAAGTACTCCTCGGCGGCCAGCGGGCGCGGGCCATCGGATTCGCCGCCCTGCGCGTAGGCGTAGACCAGGTCGATATCGGAACTGAAGTTGAGCTCGCCACCGCCCAGCTTGCCCAGGCCGAACACCACCAGCTGCATCGGCTGGCCGTCGTCATCGCGGATGACGCCGTGGCGCTGGGCGAATTCCTGCTGCAGGGCGTCCAGCGCCAAGCGCAGGCAGTCCTCGGCGAGGGTGGTGGCGCCAGCCAGGGTCTGCGGCACGTCGTCCAGGCCTGCCAGATCGCGCCAGACCAGGCGGGTGGACATGGCCGCACGCCAGCGCCGCAGCTGCGCCTGCCAGTCGCTGGGCTGCTGCGGGTCGAGCACCGGCGCCGGCAGCGGCGGGCAGCCGGGCTGGGCCAGGTGGGCCAGCAGCGCCGGCTGGCGCACGAGGGTGTCCAGGGCGAAGTCGCTGGCCACCGCCAGACGCACCAGCGGCGCCTGCAGCGCAGCGGGGATAGGCTCGGGCAGGACATGGGCCAGGCGCGCCAGCGCGCGGTCGACCAGGGGCTGGAGGGTGGCGGGCAGTTCGGCGGGGGCGAGGGTCATGCCCTGATTGTATCGACCCGGCCGGGGGGGGGGGGGGGGGGGGGGGTGGGGGGGGGGGTGGGACGCCCGCCTTTAATAGCCCCCCGGGGGGGGGGGCCCCCCCCCCGCCGCGGGCCCTAGGTACCCCCCCCCCGCGAAACGCCTATTCAGCTTGGGCGTCAGGCAATAAAAAAGCCCGCTTGCAGCGAACTGCCAGCGGGCTCTGCTCCCTCCCCCACGTCGGGATGCAGGGCCATCCTGCGGAATGCGGGAGGACATTGCACGCTGCACTGCAAAACAGAACTGGTGGGTATGGTAGCCCGCCGTCCGGAAAAGCCATTCCACGAAGGTCGCAGCCCCCGTACGGCGGGGGATGGCCGATAATCGGGCTTCCCCCTTGAAACACGTGTCGTCATGTCTGTTGATCGCATCGCCAACGCGCGTCTCCGTGACCGCGTGGTCTCCGCCGAGGCCGCAGCCGCGCTGATCCAGCCCGGTGAAACCGTCGCCATGAGCGGCTTCACCGGCTCCGGTTATCCCAAGGCCGTCCCCGTCGAACTTGCCCGTCGCATCGAGACGGTGCACGCCCAGGGCCTGCCCTTCCAGATCAAGCTGATGACCGGCGCCTCGACCGCACCGGAACTGGACGGCGCGCTGGCCAAGGCCGATGGCATCGCCATGCGCATGCCTTTCCAGAGCGACCCGGATGCGCGCAACCGCATCAACGAGGGCAAGCTGGATTACATCGACATCCACCTCAGCCACGTCGCCCAGCACGTCTGGTTCGGCTTCTACGGTGAGATCGACACCGCGGTAATCGAAGTGTCGGCCATCCGCGAGGACGGCTCGCTGGTGCCCTCCACCTCGGTAGGCAACAACAAGACCTGGCTGGACCTGGCCAAGAAGGTCATCGTCGAGGTCAACGCGTGGCAGCCGGCCGGCGTCGACGGCATGCATGACATCTACTACGGCACCGCGCTGCCGCCCCACCGCAAGCCGATTCCGCTGGTGAACGCCAACGACCGCATTGGCGATACCGCGCTGCGCTGCGACCCGGACAAGATCGTGGCCGTGGTGCGCACCAACGGCCCGGACCGCAACAGCCCGTTCAGCCCGATCGATGCGACCAGCGAGCAGATCGCTTCGCACCTGATCGAGTTCCTGCAGCACGAAGTAAAGAAGGGCCGCCTGCCGCCGAACCTGCTGCCGCTGCAGTCGGGCGTGGGCAATATTCCCAACGCGGTGCTGGCCGGCCTGGCCAAAAGTGGCTTCCGCGATCTGGCCGCGTTCACCGAGGTGATCCAGGACGGCATGCTCGACCTGCTGCGCGACGGCGTGCTGAGCTATGCCTCGTGCACTGGCTTCGCGCTCAGCCCGCAGGCCAACGAGACGTTCAAGGAACACATCGATTTCTACCGCGAGCGCATCATCATGCGCACGCAGGAAATCTCCAACCACCCGGAACTGGTGCGCCGCCTGGGCTGCATCGGCATGAATGGCATGATCGAGGTGGACATCTACGGCAACGTCAATTCGACGCACGTGATGGGCACCCGGATCATGAACGGCATTGGCGGTTCGGGTGACTTTGCCCGCAACGGTTTCCTGTCGGCGTTCCTCAGTCCGTCCACCGCGAAGAACGGCACGATCTCGGCGATCACCCCGATGGTGAGCCATGTCGACCACACCGAGCACGACGTGTCGGTGATCGTGACCGAACAGGGCCTGGCCGATCTGCGTGGTTTGACCCCGCGCAAGCGCGCGCAGGTGCTGATCGACAACTGCGCGCACCCGGATTTCCGCCCGCAGCTGCAGGACTACTTCGACCGCGCCAGCCGCGAAAGCTACGGCAAGCACACCCCGCACCTGCTGCCGGAGGCGCTGTCGTGGCACCAGCGTTGGCTGGATACCGGCACGATGAAGGGCTGACCATCGTCGGTACGCCGGGCATGGCCCGGCGCTACCCCACGTTACCCTGGTAGCGCCGGGCCATGCCCGGCGGATGTCCCGGACTACCCGCGCAGCGCCGCCAGCGATTCGGCCTGCAGCCGCTCGTAGATCTCGAACTCGTCGTTCACCGCCACGCCCATCGCCTGCTCGAACGCTTCGCGGTTGGCGTGCGCGGCATAGGCCCGCTGCTCTTCACCGCCCAGGTTGGACTGGAAGATGCCCGCGGCGCTGACCGGCAGGAAATCCTCGTAGACGATCGGGTCGGCCGTGGCCAGGCCGGCGGCTACCAGCACTTCGGCCGGCAGATCGGCCACGCGCTCCGGCGCGGCGCGCCCGGCGTCGGTCAGCTGGTAACGGTAATAGCCCAGCCCTTCCTGGCGCAGGGTGTCGTGGTCATCGGGGAAACTGGCGAATACCGCCTGCAGGCGCTGGCCATAGTCACCACCGGTGCTGCCGGCGCCACCGGCATCGCGGGCCTGCGCCAGCAGCTGGTCATACAGCGCGCGCCCCTTCGGGGTCAGGGCAAGGCCACGCTGCTCGATCTCGCCGAAGCGCGCGGTATGCGTGCCGGCATCGCCGCCCTCGCCACCGGGGAAATGCACGGCTTCTTCCAACGCCTTGAAGCTGGTCTGCCGCAGCAGGATCGGGCAGGCGCGACGCGGCGGGCCTTCGATCACCGCCTTGGCGGCCATGCCATGTTCGATCATCGCGGCCTGGGCGGCATCGATATCCAGCGTGCGCGGGGTGAGGTGGTTGATGTGCGGGCCGCGGAAGCTGACCACGTCGGCCACCAGCCGGTGCGCATCGTGCAGCGCGTGGTAGGTGGCCAGGTCGACGGTGGCATCCCCGTGCCAGCGGAAGGTCTCCAGCGCCTCGGCAACGAAGCGCTCGGCATCGGCCTGCGACAGGCCACCGTCACGCTCGGCCTGCTCGATCAGCGCCAGCGCGCCCTCGGTGAAGATGCGGCGGCGTTCAAGGATGCGGGCGGACTCGGCGCGCAGCGCTTCGTCTTCGATCAGCTCCAGGCGCAGCAGCGAGGTGAACACGCGGAACGGGTTCTGCGCCAGGGCCGCGCCGGTAAGCGGTCGGAACGCGGTGGAATGCACCGGCACGCCGGCCACCGACAGATCGTAGTAGGCCACCGGGAACATGCCCATGACCGCGAACAGGCGGCGCAGCGTGGCCAGTTCCTGCGGGGTGCCGACGCGGATCGCGCCGTGGCGCTCTTCGTCCAGGCGTGCGCGCTCGTCGTTGCGCTGCAGCTGCGCGGCGAGCGCCGGGTCCTGCGCAAGCACCTCCGCGTTGATCCGCTCCACCAGTTCCACCAACATGCCGTACAGCGGCACTTCGGTGCGGTACATGCGGGACATGGCCTGGGCGAACAGGCGGCGGATCACATCAGGCGAAACGAAAGAGGCGCTCATCAGTCACTCGAATGCGGGAACGGGAACGGCGAGAGCCGTATTGTGGCCGCCGTTTGCGGGGAACACCATCGGTAGCGCCCGGGCGCGCCCGACCGGCCGCGCGGCCCCCCGCCGCCCGGGCCGCGGGTCGCCCGGCGCGACATGAGAAAGGAGCAGAACGAGGGGGGGGGAGGGGGGCTGCCGCG
>NZ_JBXFWG010000052.1:0-27840 GCF_056854535.1 Stenotrophomonas sp. STEN054
AATTAGCGCTGTGGAACCACCCGATCCCATCCCGAACTCGGAAGTGAAACGCAGCTGCGCCGATGGTAGTGTGGCTCAAGCCATGCGAGAGTAGGTCATCGCCAGGGTTTACACCCAAAACCCCGCTGCTCACGCAGCGGGGTTTTTCCTTATAAAGTGAAGGCACTGCTTTTCCCGGTACCTTCCGCCCCAAGGGCAAGATCGCGAGCTGGCGCTGCAAGCGCTGCTGCAACCGTCTCCCTGGTGAAATTAGCGCTGTGGAACCACCCGATCCCATCCCGAACTCGGAAGTGAAACGCAGCTGCGCCGATGGTAGTGTGGCCCAAGCCATGCGAGAGTAGGTCATCGCCAGGGTTTACACCCCAAAACCCCGCTGCTCACGCAGCGGGGTTTTTCTTTGCGCGTAGATAAACACGCTGGGTGCGTTGCCGTGCGTTGCGCGGTGCCATCCAAGGCTGTAGATCCGCGCCATGCGTGGATGGACCGCGCCACCGCCCACAAAAAAAGCGGCGCCCCGTGGGGCGCCGCCTGGACCTCAACACTGTTCAGTCGAGCATGGCTCGACTTTACGGGGCCGGGGCCTTGTTCTTCATCATCTCGTCGCGGGCGGCTTTGAAGGGATTGCCTTCGTACCAGTTCGGCCAGCGATCGCCGCCGGCCAGTTCCTTGCCCACGCCGTACATCAGTTCCAGGTCTTCCACGGTGCCATCCAGCTTCCAGGTAGACGCATCGAACTCGTCCTTCGGCCCGTGGTAGCGGTTGTTGCCGTAATCGGTCGCGGCCTTGCGGCCTGCGTCGACACCACCATCGCGCAGATCCTCGCCACCGTCGGCATACAGCGCCGGCACGCCGGCCTTGGCGAAGTTGAAGTGGTCCGAACGGAAGTAGAAGCCGCTCTGCACCGAGGTCTCGCCGTGCAGGGTGCGGTCCTGGGCGGCGGCCAGCGGCTTGAGGATGTCCTCCAGCTCGGAACTGCCGAAACCGGTCACCGTCACGTCCTTGGCACGGCCGGCCACCGACATCGCGTCGATGTTGATCACGCCGGCAATCTTGTCCAGCGGGAAGGTCGGGTGGGCCACGTAGTACTTGGAACCCAGCAGGCCGGACTCTTCCAGGGTCACGGCCAGGAACACCACCGAACGCTCCGGCTTCGGATCCTGGTGGGCCATGGCTTCTGCCACTTCGAGGATGCCGGCCACGCCGGTCGCGTTGTCGACAGCACCGTTGTAGATGTTGTCGCCTTCCTCGCCCTCATGCTTGCCCAGGTGGTCCCAATGGGCCATGTACAGCACGGCTTCGTCGGCACGCGTGTTGCCCGGCAGCACGCCCACCACGTTGCGCGACTGCTTCTGCGCGATCCTGCTCTTCAGGTCGACCGCGGCGGTGGCCTTCAGCGGCACCGGCTTGAAGCCGCGCTTGCTGGCGTCCTTGTAGGCCTGCGCCAGGTCCAGGCCGGCCCCGGCAAACAGCGCCTTGGCGGCGTCCGCACTCAGCCAGCCCTGGACCGGGATGCGCGCTTCCGGATCATCCTTGGCCGGCAGGTCGTACTGCGGGCCGGCCCACGAGTTCTTCACCACATCCCAGCCGTAGGAAGCACCGGCGGTGTCGTGCACGATCAGTGCGGCGGCGGCACCCTTGCGGGCGGCTTCCTCGAACTTGTAGGTCCAGCGCCCGTAATAGGTCATGCGCTTGCCGTCGAACAGCTGCTCGTCGCCGACATGGAAGCCCGGATCGTTGACGAACATCACGACCGTCTTGCCCTTCCAGTCCTGGCCGGCGTAGTCGTTCCACTTCTGCTCCGGCGCATCCACGCCATAGCCGACGAACACCAGGTCACTGGCATCGACCTTCACTTCGGCCTCGCCGGTACGGGTGCCCACCACCATATCGGTGCCGAACTTCAGCTCGGTGGTCTTGCCACCCTGGGTGATCTTCAGCACGGTCGACTCGTCGGCCGTGGTCTCGGTCATCGGCACGTCCTGGAACCAGCTGTCACCGTTGCCCGGCTGCAGGCCGATGCGCTGCATCTGGTCGCGGATGTAGTTGACCGTCAGCTCTTCGCCCTTGCTGCCCGGGGCGCGGCCTTCGAATTCGTCCGAAGCCAGCGTCTTGACCATCTCGCTGAAGTCGGCCGCGTTGATGCCGGGCGAGAAGGTGTGCGCTGCCGGCGTGGCCGCAGCATCGGGGCTGGCGGCAGGCGCCGGCGTGGAAGTGTCTTCGCCTTTGCAGGCGCTGAGCGCGGCCGCGGCGGCCAGGCACAGGAGGAGTTTGCGGGGCATCGTCGTTTCCTGGATACACGAGGGATGGCCACGCCGGGCGCGGCCGGTAAAGGGGAGCATTCCCCGTACTGCAGCGCCGGGGACTCAGTCCGCCGGCGCGGTATCGGTGTCGAACGGGATCGGCTCGGCACCGGTGACCGGCCCGACGCGTGCGGTGCGGTGCACGTACAGCACCACCTCGCGTTCGAACAGCAGCGGGCCTTCGACCACGGCGTTGGGGCCGATGATCACGCGCGGCTTGCGGCTGGCGGTGAGCGAAACGCTGAAGTTGGGCTTGCGCACGCGCAGGCCGCCACCGACCTGCGAGCCGATGCCAACGGTGATGTCACCGTTGACCGTTTCCACGTCCTTGCGCACGCGGCTGCTGACCAGGCCGATGCCACCGTTGACCGTTTCCACGCCGCCTTCGATCTGGCTGCCGTGGTCGCTGAAGATGCTGCCGTTGACTGTGCTGACATCGCCCTGGGCGATGACTTCACGGCCCAGGCGCACGCTGCCGTTGACCGTCTCGATGCTGCCGGTACGGGCGCGGTCGGCCACGGTGACGCCGCCGTTGACGGTGTCGATGCTGCCGGTTTCCACGCCGTCACCCACGCGGATGCCGCCGTTTACGGTGTCCAGCTTGCCGTAGCGCTGGCCCGGGTCGGCGCTGATGCTGCCGTTGACCTTGCTGATGTTGTCCTGCGCGCCGAGTGGACCGGCGACCAGCAGTGCGCCCAACAGCAGCGGAATGGAGAGCGTTTTCATGGGGGACCTCGTTGTTGTGCGGCTGGCAGGCCGCGTGCGTTGATGTCACCATTCCCCGGCACCCCCTGCAACTGCCTGAAGTCACTGGAAAGCCCTTGCGCAACAACGTCTTCCCCTCACGCCGACATCACACCGCCGCTGCCCGCGCCGGGCGTTGCCTGTTGCTGGGGCTGGCATTGGCGCTGGCTGCTCCCCTGCCGGGCAGCGCGCAGACCGCCTCCACCCGCGAGGCCGAGCGCAAGCTGCAGAAGCTGCGCACCGAATTGAAGGGCGTGGCGCAGGAGCGCCGGCAGATCGAGGGCCAGCGCGGCCAGGCCTCACGGCAGCTGCGCGATGCCGATGAAAAGGTCGCCCGCAGCGGCCGGGCACTGGCCCAGACCGAAACCGCGCTGCGCGAACAGAACCAGGCCCTGGCCGAAGCCGAACAGCGCCGCGCCACCCTGCAGGCCAACCTGGCCAAGCAGAACCGCGAACTGGCCGGGCTGCTGCGCGCGGCCTACCAGCTGGGCAACCATGCCCCGCTGAAGCTGCTGCTGTCGCAGGACACGGTGGCCGACGCCAACCGTGCCCTGGCGTACCACCGCTACCTGCAGCGCGAGCGCGCCCAGCGCATCGCCACCCTCACCGGCGACCTGAAGGAACTGGAGACGCTGCAGGCGCAGATCGCCGAGCGCAGACAGACCCTGCAGGGCGCACAGCGCGACCAGAAGCAGCAGGCGGCCTCGCTGGCGGCCGATCGCCGCGACCGCGCGCAGACCGTGGCCTCGCTGGAAGAACGCTTCAAGGACCGCCGCGAGAAGGAACAGGCGCTCGGCCAGGATGCCAAGGCGCTGGAAACGCTGCTGGCCAACCTGCGTGCGGCCGCCGCCCGCGCCGAGGCCGAACGCCGTGCCGCCGCGCGCAGGGCCGCCGCCGAGAAGGCCGCTGCCGAGAAGGCCGCACGCCAGGCCAAGGCCGAAGGGCGCCCGCCGCCGCCGACCAAGGTCCCGCCGGCCGTGGCCTCCGCGCCTGCGCCGAAGGTGGGCGGGCTGGGCTGGCCGCTGTCGGGCAACCTGCTGGCCCGCTATGGCGCCAAGCTGCCCGACGGGCGCACCAGCAGCGGCGTGCTGATCGGCGCGCCCGCGGGCAGCACCGTCACCGCCGTGGCCGATGGCACCGTGGTGTTCTCCGACTGGATGACCGGCTACGGGATGATCCTGATCGTCGACCACGGCAACGGCTACATGAGCCTGTACGCACACAACGACACCCTGCTGAAGGATGCCGGCGCGCGCGTGAGCCGTGGCGATGCCGTGGCCAAGGTCGGCAATTCCGGTGGTCAGGGCGTGACCGCGCTGTACTTCGAGCTGCGCCGCGGCGGGCAACCCGTCAACCCGGACAGCTGGCTGCAGCGGCGCTGAATCGACGCTGCTGCGACCAGGCCGGATTCAACGGGAATTTAGCCATGCTTCGCGCATAATCGGGGCATGTGCCTTGGGCACGATGCCACCGTCGACAGGAGTGATCCATGCGCGCAGCCCGTACCGCCACCCTCTTGCTGGCCCTGATGCCAGCGCTGTCCTGGGCGCAGCAGACTGCGCCGGCCGCCACCGATACCTCCGGCCAGGCAGCGAGCAACGAGGAGGCGGTGACCTCGAAGGTGCCGCTGGAAGACATCCGTCGTTTCGTCTCGGTCTACAACGCGGTCCGCGCGGCCTACGTCGATCCGGTCGATGACAACAAGCTCATGCAGTCGGCCGTGCGCGGCCTGCTGCTGGACCTCGATCCGCACAGCACCTACTTCAACAAGGAAGATGCCGAGGCCTTCGACGAGCAGGCCAACGGTGCCTACGAGGGCATCGGCGTGGAGCTGCAGCAGCAGCCGGACAACGCCAGCATGAAGGTCATTTCGCCGATCGACGACACGCCGGCGGCCAAGGCCGGCATCCTCGCCGGTGACCTGATCATCGCCATCGACGGCAAGCCGATCAGCGCCATCGATGCCAGCGAACCCCTGCGTGGCCCGGCCGGCAGCAAGGTGGTGCTGACCATCGTGCGCGACGGCAAGCCCAAGCCGTTCGATGTCAGCCTGACCCGGCAGACCATCCGCGTGACCAGCGTGAAGAGCCGCATGCTCGAACCGGGCTACGGCTACATCCGCCTGAGCACGTTCCAGGCCGATACCGGTTCTGATTTCCAGAAGCACGTGCAGCAGCTGCAGAAGCAGGCCGGTGGCCAGCTCAAGGGCCTGGTGCTGGATCTGCGCAGCAACCCGGGTGGCCTGCTGACCGCCGCGGTGCAGGTGGCCGATGACCTGCTCGACAAGGGCAATATCGTCAGCACCCGTGGCCGCATCAGCATCAGCGATGCACGCTTCGATGCGACGCCGGGCGACCTGCTGAAGGGCGCTCCGGTGGTGGTGCTGGCCGATGCTGGTTCGGCCAGTGCGTCCGAAGTGCTGGCCGGTGCGCTGCGCGACAACAAGCGTGCGCGCGTGGTCGGCAGCCGGACCTTCGGCAAGGGCTCGGTGCAGACCGTGCTGCCGCTGGACAACGGTGATTCGGTCAAGCTGACCACTGCGCGCTATTACACGCCCAGTGGCAAGTCGATCCAGGCCACCGGCATCGTGCCCGACGTGGAACTGAAGCCGGCGCCGACGCCGGAAGAAGATGCACTGCCGGCCAGCCTGAGCGATTACAGCGAGGCGACCCTGCCGGGCCACCTGCGCGGTGACGACGAAGGGACCGAGGGCTACCGCGCCGGTGCGGTGCTGCCCGGCGACGGCCCGATCAACGATGCCTTGGCCGAACTGAAGAACCCTGGTTCGGTAGCCACGCGGCTGAAGGCCGAAGCGGCCAAGGCCGAGGCGGAGAAGGCTGCGAAGGCCGCGGCCGCCAAGCCGGCGCCGAAGCCTGAGGCGAAGGCAGAGCCCAAGCCCGAGCCGGCCCCGGTAAAGCCCTGACGGTAGCACCGGGCCATGTCCGGCGGACGCCCTGTTCATCCGGAAGGCGGCGCGGCCGAGGTGTCGCCCGATAGAATCGGCCCATGGATGATTCGAACCTCGCGACCACGATCAGCCAACTGCTTGGTCGTGACCCGCTGCTGAGTGACCGGGCTATTGGCCTGCTGCAGTCCTTGGCGAGTCGCCATGGCATTGATCCGTGTCTACTCTATTGGTGGGCAGGCAAAGCCTCGGCTGATCAGACCATCCAATACGATGGCAGCGATGAAGGCCTTTCCTGCTTGGCTGATCTGCTGGCAGAAGCGAACAATGAAATCTGCCTGGTGGCGTCAGATGAGCGCGCACTGCCGTGGCCGGTCTGGACCCTGCAGGTAAGTGAATTGATTCCCTTGCTCGGCGAATTGCCGTTCTTCGAGTATTTTGTGGTGCTGGATGGCGGCGCTACGCTGCTGTTCGATACCCACCACAACACCTTGGTGGTCTGTCGCGAGTGACGCTTTGGGCGTCATCGCGGACGGAGTAGATCCATATCAATGAAGGAGTCGAGCAAGCTCGACTCTACGAACGAGCGAGTGAACGCAGAGCCGGCCAGCGGCCGGCACTACCCGGTGCTCAGAACCCGTGGCGCTTGCGCAGCTTGCGGGCGATGGCCGCGCGCACGTACACGCCGTACAGCAGGCCGAACACGAAACCGCCGATGTGCGCCCACCAGGCCACCATGCCGAAGCTCGGGCCGATGTGGGCGAACACCACCTGCAGTGCGGCCCAGACGCCGATCAGCAGGTAGGCCGGGGCACGCACGAATTCCAGGAACAGGCCCAGCGGGATGACCACGCCCAGGCGCGCGGCCGGGAACAGCGCCAGGTAGGCGCCGATCATCGCCGACACCGCGCCGCTGGCGCCGATGATGATCTGGTCCGGGCTGCCCATGGTGTAGATCGCCACCAGGTTGGCCACCGCGCCGCCGACCAGGAACAGCAGCATCAACCGCCACGGGCCCAGCACCCTTTCGGCGGGGAGGCCGAAGATCAGCAGGAACACCAGGTTGCCCAGCAGGTGCGACCAGTCCGCGTGCAGGAACAGGGCGGTGAACAACCGCAGCACGCTGCCGTCCTGCAGCGTCGCCCACCAGTCCTGGGGGTGGGTCAGGCCGGTGGACAGGGCGCCCCAGTCCAGCCAGAGGCTGTTGCGGGCGTCGCCCGGACGCGAAATCGACCACAGGAACGCCAGCCACAATGCCGCAAACAGCACAGGTGTGGCCCAGCGCAGCGTGGCCTTCTTGCGGGAGGGGAGAGACACGAACATGGACGCTAGCCTAGCGTGCCGGGGCTTTCCGCGGGCGAGGCGCCTGTTCAGTTTCCGCAGCGGAAAGACGGCCGTCGCTGTTATTGTTTCATTAACCGCTCTGGGTAATACTCGCATACGGCGTCGTATGTCGGGAGGGGAATCCGGCGCGTTCTGGCGGACCTTTGCGGGTCCGGTGGGCGCAGGCGCACGCAGAGCACCATCACCGCTTACCGGAGAGAGAACTACGATGCAAACCGCTTCCACCATTGCCCGACTGACCCTGCTGGCCGTCGGCGTTGCCGGTGCGCTGGCCGCCGCCGATGCCAACGCCGCCGCCTTCCAGCTGAAGGAAAACAGCGCCAAGGGCCTGGGCCGCGCCTTCGCCGGCTCCACCGCAGCCGAAGGCGATGCCTCGGTTGTTGCCACCAACCCTGCTTCGATGCGCCTGCTCGATGGCACCCAGTTCCAGGGTGACGTCAGCGCCATCAGCTTCGGTGCCAAGTTCCGCGGCGAAGGCCGCTATGCCAACGGCGCCCCGATTTCCGGCGGCAACGGCGGCGACGCCGGCATGATTGCGCCGGTCCCGGCAGCGTACTTCCACGTCCCGTTCGGCGAGCAGGACAACATGCATTTCGGCGTCTCGCTGAGCGTGCCGTTCGGCTTCAAGACCGAATACGACCGTGACTGGGTCGGCCGCTACAACGGTGTCAAGACCGAGCTGCAGGCTGTCGACTTGGGCGCGGCGTTCTCCTACGACGTCAATCCCTACCTGTCGTTCGGTGTCGGCGTGTTCGCCGAGCGCCTGGACGTGGACCTGACCAGCGCCATCGACGGCGGTAGCGCCATCAACGCCAGCGCCCAGCAGCGTGCGTCGGCCGCGGTGCTGGCTGCCGGCGGCACCGCTGCCCAGGCCGCTGCTGCGGCCCGCCAGGCTGCTGCCCAGGCTGCCCAGCTCGGCTTCTCGCCGGGTTCGGCCGACGGTTACCTGCGCATCAAGGGTGACGAGGTGTCCGTGGGTTACACCCTGGGCATGACCGTCAGCCCGGTGGAAGGCACCAACATCGCCTTCAGCTACCGCTCGAAGGTCGAGCACAAGATCACCGACGGCAAGGCTGATTTCACCATGACCCCGGCTGCCGCCGCGTTCCTGGCGCAGGCTGCCCCGGGCACCTTCATCGACAGCAACGGCCGCGCCACCATTACCCTGCCGGCCAGCGCCAATGTGAGCTTCAGCCACCGTGTGAACGACCAGTGGAAGGTGATGGCCGACGTTTCGCGCACCGCGTGGAGCAAGTTCGACCAGGTCACCGTCGACTATGACTCCAACCAGCCGGACAGCCTGCTGCCGTTCAACTACCGCGACACCACCTTCGCGTCGATCGGTACCGAGTACCGCATGAACGACCAGCTGACCCTGCGCGGCGGCCTGGCGTACGACCAGACCCCGACCACCGACGCCCACCGCGACGTCCGCGTTCCGGACACCACCCGCAAGTGGCTGTCGCTGGGCCTGACCTGGGCTCCGTCGGAGAAGACCGAATACAGCGTGGGCTACACCCACCTGTTCACCAAGGATCCGAACATCACCTCGACCTCGGCCACCGGCAACACCGTGACCGGCAAGTACAAGGTGACCGGCGACGTGCTGGCCGCTTCGATGCAGTACAAGTTCTGATTCGGGCCCTGGCCTGAAGCAGTACGAGGGAGGCCCCGCGCAAGCGGGGCTTTCTTTTTGTGGGTAGACGCCATCCACGCACGGCGTGGATCTGCTGATGGGGCGGTCGTCCACGCATGGCGTGGATCTACTGGAGGTTGTGCCATCCGCGCAGGGCGGACATGGAGCCGGTTGTGGCATCCGCGCGCGGCGAGGCCCGGGGGCGTACGAGCCATCCACGTTCGCCGCGCGGATCAACGACAATGGCGCCATGAACCTCACCGATCCGAATTTCCAGCTGGAGCTGGCTGCCAACGTCGCCGTCGCCGGCTCGATCCTGCTGGCCGGCCGCAACAACGTGCACACCTGGTGGCTGGGCATCGTCGGCTGCGCGCTGTTCGCGGCGGTGTTCGAGCGCTCGCACCTGTTTGCGGACATGGTCCTGCAGTTCTTCTTCATCGCCATCAGCGTGCTCGGCTGGTGGCAGTGGCTGCGCGGCGACCACGGTGCGCCCCTGCCGATCACCCCGGTGCGCCCGCGGGCGTGGGCCTGGCTGCTGCCACTGGCGGTGGTGGCGACCTTCGCCTACGGCTGGATGCTGACCCGCCTGACCCATGCCTACGCGCCCTACATCGATTCGGCGGTGCTGGTGCTGAGCGTGATCGCGCAGATCCTGATGATGCGGCGCAAGCTGGAATCGTGGTGGGTGTGGCTGCTGGTCAACACCATCGCCGTGCCGCTGTACTACAGCCGCGGCCTGCACCTGACTTCGTTTCTCTACATCGGCTTCTGGATCAACGCGCTGGTGGCGCTGCGCCATTGGCGCACGCTGATGCGTGCCGAGGCAAAGACCGCTGATGCCGCTGCCTGAGCGCGTCGAGCGCGGTCTGGTGGTGGGCAAGTTCTGCCCGCTGCACCGCGGTCATGAACACCTGATCGACTTCGCCGCCGCGCACTGCCGGCAGCTGCTGGTGATCGGCTGGTCGCAGCCGGGCTTTGCCGGCTACAGCGCCGCCCGCCGCGAACGCTGGCTGCGTGCGCGCTTTCCGCAGGCGACGGTGGCGGTGCTGGACGATGCCCGCCTGGCCGCGCTCTGCGAACAGCACGGCCTGCCCCCGCGCGTGCTGCCACGCGACAGCGACAGCGAGCAGGTGCAGCGCGATTTCACCGCTTGGCTGTGCCTGCACCTGTTCGGTGGGCCGGTGCAGGCGGTATTCACCGGTGAGGACTACGGCGATGGTTTCGCCGCAGCGCTGACCGCACACTTCAACGCACCCGTGCAGCACCAGCGGCTGGAACGCAGCCGCGATGTCGGCCAGCCCAGCGGCACCCAGCTGCGCGCCGATCCGCATGCGCTTCGCCACGGCCTGTCGCCGCAGGTGTACGCGGACTACGTGCAGCGCGTGGCCTTCATCGGTGGCGAATCCACCGGCAAGACCACGCTGGCGCGCGTGCTGGCCGAGCGCCTGGGCACGGTATGGGTGGCGGAGTACGGGCGGACGCTGTGGGAGGTGCAGGGCGGTGACCTGCACGCGCAAGATCTGCTGCGCATCGCCGAGGAGCAGCCGCGCCGCGAGGATGTGGCGGCGTTGGCGGCGCAGCGCTGGCTGTTCTGCGATACCACGCCCCTGGTGACCCTGGGCTACAGCGGCTGGATGTTCGGCAGTGCACCGGACGCGCTGCTGCAGGCGGCATTGCGGCCGTATGACCTGCTGTTCCTGTGCGCGCCGGACATCGCGTTCGACCAGGATGGCACGCGGGTGGGCGAGGCCTTCCGTTCGCAGCAGCATGTCTGGTACCTGCAGGAGCTGCAGGCGCGGGGGCTGCCGTTCGTGCTGCTGGAAGGTGATCTGGAAACCCGCATCGCGCGGGTGCAGGACGCGCTGGCCGAGCGGGCGGACAACCGGTTCAGTGTCGCCCTGCCTCTGTAGTGCCGAGCCCATGCTCGGCTTGCACGGTGCAGCCGAGCACGGGCTCGGCTCTACAGGGAGCGAAGACACAAAAAAACCCCGCTTTCGCGGGGTTTTTCGTTCACTGCATGACGCAGGCGATCAGTCGCCCAGGGTCAGCAGCGAGGCGTTGCCACCGGCGGCGGTGGTGTTCACCGTCACCGTCTTTTCGGTGGCGAAGCGCAGCAGGTAGTGCGGGCCGCCGGCCTTCGGGCCGGTGCCGGACAGGCCCTGGCCGCCGAACGGCTGCACGCCGACCACCGCACCGATCTGGTTGCGGTTGACGTAGACGTTGCCGACATGGACGCCGTTGCTGATGCGATCGACAGTCTCGTCGATGCGCGAATGCACGCCCAGGGTCAGGCCGTAGCCGGTGGCGTTGATCTGGTCGATCACCGCGTCGAGCTGGTCGCCCTTCCAGCGGATGACGTGCAGCACCGGACCGAACACTTCCTTCTGCAGCTGGGCCAGGTCCTTCAGTTCATACGCACGCGGTGCGAAGAAGGTGCCGTTGGCGGCTTCGCTGGACAGTTCGGCAGCAGCGATCAGGCGCGCTTCGCGGTCCATGCGCTCGGCGTGGTCCTGCAGGATCTTCAGCGCGTCGGCGTCGATCACCGGGCCGACGTCGGTGGACAGCAGGCCGGGGTTGCCGACCTTCAGTTCCTTCATCGCGCCGGCCAGCATGGTCATCACCTTGTCGGCGATGTCGTCCTGCACGAACAGCACGCGCGCGGCCGAGCAGCGCTGGCCGGCGGAGGTGAAGGCCGAACCGATCGCGTCCTTGACCAGCTGTTCCGGCAGCGCCGAGGAATCGGCGATGAAGGCGTTCTGGCCACCGGTCTCGGCGATCAGCACACCGATGGCGGCATCACGCGCGGCCATCGCGCGGTTGATCGCACGGGCGGTGTCGGTGGAGCCGGTGAAGGCTACGCCGGCTACGCGCGGGTCGGCGGTCAGCGCGGCACCGACGGTGGCACCGTCGCCCGGCAGGAACTGCACCACCTCGGCCGGCACGCCGGCGTCGTGCAGCAGCTTCACCGCGAAGAAGCCGATCAGGTTGGTCTGCTCGGCCGGCTTGGCGATGACGCTGTTGCCGGCGGCCAGTGCGGCAGCCACCTGGCCCAGGAAGATCGCCAGCGGGAAGTTCCAGGGGCTGATGCAGACGAACACGCCGCGGCCGTGCAGCTGCAGCTCGTTGGATTCACCGGTCGGGCTGGGCAGCTTCTCGGCGTGGCTGAACTGCTCGCGCGCCTGCTTGGCGTAGTAGCGGAGGAAGTCCACGGCTTCGCGCACTTCGGCAATGCTGTCGGGCAGGCTCTTGCCGGCTTCCTTCACGCACAGCGCCATGAACTCCGGCATGCGCGCTTCCAGCTGGTCGGCGGCGTGCTCGAGGATGGCGGCGCGGCTGGCGGCAGGGGTGCGGTTCCAGGCCGGCTGCGCGGCGACAGCATTCGCCAGCGCCTTCTGCACGGTGGCGGCATCGGCGGCCAGCCACTGGCCGACGACCTCGCGGGTGTCGGCCGGGTTGGTCACCGGCAGCGCGGCGCCGGCCGGGTTCGCACCCGGCACCAGCGGAGCGGCCTGCCACGCGCTCTTGCCAGACGCGGGCACAGCCGCGTTGATCTGCTCGGCCAGGGCGCGCAGTTCGTTGTCGTTGGCGAGGTTGGCGCCCATGGAGTTCTTCCTGTCGTGGTTCTGGCTGCGCAGCAGGTCAACCGGCAGCGGGATCTTCGGGTGGGGGATCGAGGCGAACGAGGCGACCATCTCGACCGGATCGCGGATCAGGTCGGCGATCGGCACGCGTTCGTCGGTAATGCGGTTGACGAAGCTGGAGTTGGCGCCGTTTTCCAGCAGGCGACGCACCAGGTACGGCAGCAGGTCTTCATGCGAACCGACCGGCGCATACACGCGGCAGGGCAGGGCCAGGCGGTCGGCCGGCACCACTTCGGCGTACAGGTCGTCGCCCATGCCGTGCAGCTTCTGGTGCTCGTACACGCCACCGTTGGCGATGCTGCGCACCGCGGCGATGGTGTGCGCGTTGTGCGTGGCGAACATCGGGTAGATCGCGTCGGCATGGGTGAACAGACGCTTGGCGCAGGCCAGGTAGGACACGTCGGTGTTCTGCTTGCGGGTGAACACCGGGTAGCCCGGATAGCCTTCGATCTGGGCGCGCTTGATCTCGGCATCCCAGTAGGCGCCCTTGACCAGGCGCACCTGCAGGCGGCGACCGGCGCGGCGCGCCATGTCGGCCAGGTGGTCGATCGTGTACGGGGTGCGCTTCTGGTAGGCCTGCACGACCACGCCGAAGCCATCCCAGCCGGCCAGCGAGGCATCGCCGAACACCTGCTCGATGATGTCCAGCGACAGTTCCAGGCGATCGGATTCTTCGGCGTCGACGGTGCAGCCGATGCCGTAGCTCTTGGCCAGCTGCGCCAGTTCCAGCACGCCCGGCACGAGGTCGGTCAGCACGCGCTCGCGCTTGGCGTGCTCGTAGCGCGGGTACAGCGCCGACAGCTTGATGGAGATGCCCGGAGCGTTGTTGACATCGCCGTCCGGGCGGCCGCCGCGGGCCTTGTGGTCGCCGCCGATGGCGTGGATGGCACGGCGGTAGTCCTCGAGGTAGCGCAGCGCGTCCTTCATGGTCAGCGCGCCTTCGCCCAGCATGTCGAACGAGTAGCGGTAGCTGGCGTTGTCGCCCTTGTGCGAACGCGACAGCGCTTCGCTGATGGTGCGGCCCATGACGAACTGGTGGCCCATGATCTTCATGGCCTGGCGCACGGCCAGGCGCACCACCGGCTCACCGACGCGGCCGACCAGGCGCTTGAAGGCGCTGGGTGCATCGGCGCGGGTGGCGTCGTTCATCTGCACCAGCTTGCCGGTCAGCATCAGGCCCCAGGTGGAGGCATTGACCAGCACCGAGTCGCTGCCGCCCAGGTGCTTTTCCCAGTCGGCATCGGCCAGCTTGTCGCGGATCAGCTTGTCGGCGGTGTCCTGGTCCGGAATGCGCAGCAGCGCCTCGGCCACGCACATCAGCAGCACGCCTTCCTCGCTGCCCAGGTCGTACTGGCGCATGAAGGCTTCGATCGCACCCTGGTCCTTGGCACGCACGCGCACCCGGCCGACCAGATCGGCGGCCAGCGCCTGCACCTTGGCCTGCTCCTCGGCGGGCAGGCGGGCCTGGGCCAGCAGCTCGCGCACGTGGCTGGCCTCGTCCTTCAACCAGGCGTCGGTGATGGCCTGTCGGAACGGGTTGGGGGACGCCGGCAGTTCCGGCGACAGCAGCGCGCCCGGACGCGGGGCGTCGTGGACGGCGGGGGAAGAGGAGGGTGCGTTCATGCCGATCCGGCCAGTGGAAAACTTGGCGATTTTAATCATTTTTACGTCCTGCGGAAGTGCCCATAAGACACCTTTGTGGAGGGCTGATAGCCCCTAGCAGTGGTGGATTCAGCGTGTTCAGCGAGCTCGTCCGGTTTTGTGCTGAATTCGTCATTCGTGCCGCCGGGGTCATGCTGTATTGCAACATGGGAAAAAGTGTGAATGGACCCTTGCTACCGGTGAGAGGGCGGGGCTACCATCGAGACGTTTCCCGCGGCAGGAACGCGGTTGCGACATGATCGAGGTGCTTCCAGCTCCGGATGGGTCAGGTACGCAGCTGCGGCTGCGTCCCCCACGGGCGCTCGATGCCCGGCAGTTCGTCCTGTTGTTTGCCGTGTTGTCGGGAGCGATGTGGCTGGTCTCCGCCCTCGGGTGGGTGGCTGGCAACGCATTCGCCCCGCTGTTCGCGCTGCTGTACAGCCTGCTGCTGGCAGCCGCCCTGCGTGCCTTGTGGCGCAGTGGTGAACGGCAGGAGGAGATCCGGGTCGTGCCGGCGTGCGTGGAGGTCATCCCCGTACCCGGTGGATCGCCGGTGTTCCGGGCCCACCCCCATTGGGTGCGCCTGCTCACCGACGACGAGAGGGTCCGGCTGGCATCCAGCGGTCGGCAGGTGGAGGTGGGGAGTTTCCTCGCGCCGGCCGAACGCCAGACGCTCGCTGAAATGCTTGAAGGCTTGCTCGCCGCCAGCGATGGCGGCAACCGACGACGCTAAGGGTCTAGGCAATGAAGCAAAGCAGCAGGTGGGGCAGGAAGTGCGTTGCAGCGGTCGCCAGCCTGGTGGCCGGGGGACTGGTTCCGGCATGGGCATGGGCGCAGGCGGCCGATCCCAAGCCGTGGCAGCTGAACATGGGCAAGGGGGTCACCCAGACCTCGCGCCTGGCCTGGGAGTCGAACAACCTGTCGTTGATCATCTGTACGGTGATCGGCGTCATCGTGTTCGGGGCGATGGCCTACGCCATCTTCAAGTTCCGCAAATCCAAGGGCGCCGTCGCCGCCACCTTCAGCCACAACACCAAGGCGGAGGTGATCTGGACGGTGATCCCGGTGATCATCCTGATCGTGATGGCGTGGCCGGCCACGGCCAACCTGATCAAGATGTACGACACCCGCGATGCCGAAATGACCGTGAAGGTCACCGGCTACCAGTGGATGTGGAAGTACGAATACCTTGGCGAGAACGTCACCTTCACCAGCCGCCTGGACCGCGAGTCCGACCGCATGCGGCAGAGTGGCAAGGTGCCGACCCGCGAAAGCCACCCGCACTACCTGCTGGACGTGGACAACCGCCTGGTGCTGCCGGTCGATACCAAGGTGCGCTTCGTCATCACCTCTGATGACGTGATCCACGCCTGGTGGGTGCCGGCGCTGGGCTGGAAGCAGGACGCCATCCCCGGCTTCATCAATGAGGCCTGGACCAGCATCGAGCAGCCCGGCGTGTACCGCGGCCAGTGCGCCGAACTGTGCGGCAAGGACCATGGCTTCATGCCGATCGTGGTCGAGGCCGTGTCCAAGGAAGACTTCAAGCAGTGGCTGGCGCAGCGCAAGCCGCCGCCGGCTGCGCCTGCCACGCCTGCGGCACCGGCCGAACCGGCAGCGCCTGCGGGCGAGGCACCGGCGGCGCCGGCCGCACCCGCGGCGGCTGAAGCCGGTACCCCTGCTACCGCAGCCAGCGGCGCGTGATGTAAAGCCCGCGGCCGTTCGCGGCCGTGGCGACAACCGATTCTGAGAGGTGTTTTGCGATGGCGCACTCGGCAGTTGGGCACGACGATCACCACCACCACCAGAGCTTCTTCGAGCGTTGGTTCTTCTCGACCAACCACAAGGACATCGGCACCCTGTACCTGGGTTTCAGCTTCATCATGTTCGTCATCGGCGCCTTCATGAGCGTGCTGATCCGGCTTGAGCTTGCCCAGCCCGGCATCCAGTTCATCCGCCCGGAGGTGTTCAACCAGCTCACCACCGTGCATGCGCTGGTAATGATCTTCGGTGGCGTGATGCCGGCCTTCGTCGGCCTGGCCAACTGGATGATCCCGCTGCAGATCGGCGCGCCGGACATGGCGCTGCCGCGAATGAACAACTGGTCGTTCTGGCTGCTGCCGGTGGCCTTCAGCCTGCTGCTGCTGACCTTCCTGCTGCCGGGCGGTGCACCGGCCGGTGGCTGGACGCTGTACCCGCCGCTGTCGCTGCAGGGCGGCTACAACGTCGCCTTCACCGTGTTCGCGATCCATGTCGCCGGCATCAGTTCGATCATGGGCGCGATCAACATCATCGCCACCGTGCTCAACATGCGTGCGCCGGGCATCGACTTGCTGAAGATGCCGATCTTCTGCTGGGCCTGGCTGATCACCGCCTTCCTTCTGATCGCGGTGATGCCGGTGCTGGCCGGTGCGGTGACCATGCTGCTGACCGACAAGTTCTTCGGCACCAGCTTCTTCAACGCCGCCGGTGGTGGTGATCCGGTGATGTTCCAGCACATCTTCTGGTTCTTCGGGCACCCCGAGGTCTACATCATGATCCTGCCCGCCTTCGGCGTGGTCAGCGAGATCATCCCGACCTTCAGCCGCAAGCCGCTGTTCGGTTACCAGGCGATGGTGTACGCCACCGCCGCGATCGCCTTCCTGTCGTTCATCGTCTGGGCCCACCACATGTTCACCGTGGGCATGCCGCTGGGTGGCGAGATCTACTTCATGTTCGCCACGATGCTGATCTCGATCCCGACCGGCGTGAAAGTGTTCAACTGGGTCAGCACCATGTGGCGCGGCTCGCTCACCTTCGAAGCACCGATGCTGTGGTCGGTGGCCTTCGTCATCCTGTTCACCATCGGTGGCTTCTCCGGCCTGATGCTGGCCATCGTCGCGGCTGACTTCCAGTACCACGACACCTACTTCGTGGTCGCCCACTTCCACTACGTGCTGGTGACCGGCGCGGTATTCGCGCTGATCGCCGCGGTGTACTACTGGTGGCCGAAGTGGACCGGGCGCATGTACAGCGAGAAGTGGGCCAAGGTGCACTTCTGGTGGTCGATCGTGTTCGTCAACCTGCTGTTCTTCCCGCAGCACTTCCTCGGCCTGGCTGGCATGCCGCGGCGCATCCCCGATTACAGCGTGGCCTTTGCCGACTGGAACCTGATCAGCTCGATCGGTGCGTTCGGCATGTTCGCCACGCCCTTCATGATGGCCGCGATCCTGCTGTCCTCGCTGCGCAATGGCGAGAAGGCCGAGGCCCGTTCCTGGGAAGGCGCGCGCGGCCTGGAGTGGACGCTGCCGTCGCCGGCACCGGCGCATACCTTCACCACGCCGCCGACCATCCGCCCGGGGGACCTGGCGCATGACGACATCACGCATTGAGGTGGGGCATGCATAACGAGAGCCCGCTTGCCCCGTGTAGAGCCGAGCCATGCTCGGCTGGCGAGAAGCAGCCGAGCGGTAGAGTCGACCGTTGGTCGACTGACGAAGAGCAGCCGACCAACGGTCGGCTCTACCAGCAGCAGCGCCAGCGCGCCAAGCGGACCGCGATCTGGGTCGGCACCGTCGCCGTGCTGGTCTACGTCGGTTTCATCCTCAGCGGGGTGATCGGCCGATGAGCGAGACGCCGGCCACCGCTCCGTCACGAAGTGCCGGGCTGCCGCGCCTGATCGGCGTGGCGGTGGCGGTCTTCCTGCTGACGTTCTCGCTGGTGCCGCTGTACCGCATCGCCTGCGAGAAGGTGTTCGGCGTGCGCCTGGAGCGCGGTCCCGGCAGCGAGGCCAGCACCGGCGCCGCCACCGGCAAGCGCACCGTGCGCGTGGAGTTCGATGGCGGGGTCAATTCGCGGTTGCCGTGGTCGTTCCATCCCGAGCAGCTGACCATGGACGTGGTGCCCGGCGAGCTCAACGAAGCGCTGTACTTCGCCCGTAACGACAGCGCCAATGCCGTGGTCGGCAGTGCCGTGCCTTCGGTGGCGCCGGCGCGCGCGTCGGGCTTCTTCAGCAAGACCGAATGCTTCTGTTTCACCGCGCAGACGCTGCAGGCCGGCGAGAAGCGCGACATGCCGGTGCGCTTCATCGTCGATCCGGACCTGCCGCCGGAAATCAAGACGATCACCTTGTCCTACACCTTCTACCGCAACGACGCGCTGTCCGACCGGCTGGCACCTGCCGGCACCTCGGAAGGCGCGCACGCCGCTCCCTGACCCGGATACCGACATGGCCCAGACACCGACCGACGCCAACGTGTACTTCGTCCCGGCCCAGAGCAAATGGCCGTTCGTGGGGTCCATCGCGATGATGGTGACCATGGTTGGCGTGGCCAGCTGGCTCAACGATGCCAGCTGGGGGCGCTGGACCTTCTACATCGGCATCGCGATGCTGGTGCTGACCCTGTTCTGGTGGTTCAGCGACGTGGTGCGCGAATCGCAGGCCGGCAACTACAACCGCCAGGTCGACGGCTCGTTCCGGATGGGCATGGTCTGGTTCATCTTCTCCGAAGTGATGTTCTTCGGTGCCTTCTTCGGCGCGCTGTTCTACACCCGCAACCTGGGCCTGTCCTGGCTCAGCGGCGAAGGCCGCGGGGTGATGACCAACGAACTGCTGTGGCAGGGCTACTCGGCGGGCTGGCCGACCAACGGACCGGCGGCCATCGGTGGTGCGTTCCAGACCATTCCGGCCTGGGGCCTGCCGCTGATCAACACGCTGATCCTGCTGACCTCCGGCGTGACCCTGACCATCGCCCACCACGCGCTGAAGGCCGGCAACCGCCGCCAGCTGCTGGTCTGGCTGGGCGCCACCGTGCTGCTCGGCCTCGGCTTCCTGACGCTGCAGGCGGAGGAGTACATCCACGCCTACAAGGAACTGAACCTGACCCTGGGTTCGGGCATCTACGGTTCGACGTTCTTCATGCTGACCGGCTTCCACGGCGCGCACGTGCTGCTGGGCACGATCATGCTGATCGTGATGTGGCTGCGTTCGGCCAAGGGACACTTCACCCGCGACAACCACTTCGCGTTCGAAGCCGCTGCGTGGTACTGGCACTTCGTCGACGTGGTGTGGCTGATGCTCTTCATGTTCGTCTACGTGCTTTGACCGGCGCCGGCGCCGGTGGCCTCAGCCACCGATGCCGTGCGGTTTGATCCAACCCATGTAGATGCACACGATCACCAGTACGATCAGTGCGACTGACACGCCGATACGCCTGGTCAGCGCGTTGACCGTGCGCTTGGTCTGGCCGCGGTCGACCAGCAGGTAATACAGGCCGGCGCCCAGATTCCAGACGATGACGATCAGAAACGCGATTACCAGCAGGGTCTTCAGCGAATCACTCATGCGCGGCTCGAGGGCAGGGTGGATGCGCCTATCTGACCGCGTTTGCGCGGACTTGTCATGATGCGCCAGCACACGCGCGTGATCGGCTGGCTGATGGCGGTGCTGGCGATGGCCGCGTTCACTGCGTTGGGGTTCTGGCAGCTGCAGCGCATGCACGCCAAACAGGCGCTGCTCGATGCGCAGGGGCCGGCGGTGGCGCAGTCGCTGCCGCTGGCGCAGGCCTTGGCGGCACCAGGGGCGTTGCACGGCGTGGCCGACCATGGCCGCTTCCTGCCCGGGGTGGTGCTGCTGGACAACCAGACCCGGCAGGGCCGTGCCGGGGTGAAGATCTATCGACCGTTCCGCAGTGACGGCGGCAGCGTGCTGCTGGTCGACCTGGGCTGGCGCGCGCTGCCGCCGGATCGCACCTTGCCGGATGTACCCGCGCCGCCATCGCCGGTGGCGGTGCGCGGGTTGCTGGCACCGCCGCCAGCGCCCGGCCTGGCGCTGGGGCCGGCGTTCTCGAGCACCGGCGAGCCCGGACGCTGGCTGGCCAGCCGCCTGCCTGCCGAGGGCCTGGCCCGCGCGCTGGGGCTGGCCGCGCTGCCCGAGCGGGTGCTGCGCCTGGACCCCGCGCTGCCGTTCGGCGATGCGCGTGATCTGGATCTGCTGCCGAACACGCTGCCGCCGCAGCGCCACCTGGGCTATGCGGTGCAGTGGTTCGGCCTGGCGCTGACCGTGCTGGTGGTCGCGCTGGTGCTGGAACGCCGCCGGAGGCGCCCCGTTGCCCGGTAGTTCCGCCCAGCGGCCAGCACCACCGGCATCCCTTTCCCAACCATGAGAAAATGCCCCGTATGAACACTGCTACCTCCCCGCAGGCACGCGGTTCCGGCCGCCGGACCCTGGTGCTGCTGTTCGCCGTGTTCTTCGGGGCGATGGCGGTGGCCGCCGTGCTGCGCTTCAGCGGGTGGCAGCCCACCGGGCACCGCAATGCCGGGCAGCTGCTGCAGCCGCCGGTGGATCTGCGCCAGCAGGCGCCCACCCTGGCCAACGGCCAGGCCTACCCGTGGAACCCCGAAGCGCGGACCTGGCGGTTGCTGGTGGCCCCGGCCGGCGCCTGCGACGCGCAGTGCGTCACTTTGTCGCAGGGGCTGGGCAAGGTGTGGCAGCTGTTCGGCCATAACGCCGATAATGTCGAGATCCTGTGGCTGGGTACGCCACCGGCGTCGATCGCCTCGCTGCCCGCGCTGCGGCCGCTGGCCCCGTCGCCAGCCCTGCGCGCGGCCCTGCCGGGCGTCGATGATCCGGCGGGACTGCCGGTCTACGTGATCGATCCGAACGGCTTCGTGATCATGCGCCATGCCCCCGGCTCCGACCTGGGTGGCCTGCGCAAGGACATGGCCACGTTGCTGAAACTGAAGTGAGTCCTGTTTGATGAGCCTTTCCGCGCGCCCGGCGCTGCATCGCAACTTCCACCGCCTGGCGTGGTTCGCCATGATCATGACCGCCAGTACGATCATGTTCGGCGCCTTCGTCCGCCTGTCCGATGCCGGCCTGAGCTGCCCGGACTGGCCGACCTGCTATGGCCAGGCTACCTGGCCGCAGCACGTGGAAGAGACCATCGGTCACCCGGCCGCCGAGATCCGCCCGCTGGAAACCCACAAGGCCTGGCGCGAGCAGGTGCACCGCTTCCTCGCCGGCGCGCTGGGCATCGAGATCCTCACCCTGGCCCTGCTGGCCACCCGCAAACGCCGCTTCGGAAGCACGGCGGTGGTGACCGCCTGCGTATTGGTGGCCGCCGGCATACCGCTGTACATGATGGGCTGGCATGGCACGGCCAGCATCCTCGCCCTGACCGGTGAGGCGATCCTGCTGATCGCCGCGCTGCGCTGGAGCAACATCGACCTGGCGCGCGCTGCGCTGCTCACCCTGGCAGTGGTGATCTTCCAGGCCCTGCTGGGCATGTGGACGGTGACCCTGCTGCTGAAACCCATCGTGGTGATGGGCCACCTGCTGGGCGGCATGCTGATGTTCGCGCTGCTGGTGTGGATGGCGTGGCGGGCGACCCACCTGCCGATCACCCTGGCCGAAGCGCCGAAGCTGAAGTGGCTGCTGCGCATCGGCGTGGCCGTGCTGGTCACCCAGATCGCCCTCGGTGGCTGGGTCAGCGCCAACTATGCCGCGTTGGCCTGCGGCGGCGGCAGCGCCTCGCTGGACAACTTCCCTCGCTGCGCCAACCAGTGGTGGCCGCAGCACAACTTCGCCGAGGGCTTCACCCTGTGGCGCGGCATCGGCGTGGATTACGAAGGCGGCGTGCTGGACGGCGCCTCGCGCATCGCCATCCAGATGGCGCACCGCCTGTTCGCGATCGTCGTTGCTGTCTACCTGCTGTGGCTGGGCCTGCGCCTGTTCCGCGTGCCCAGCATGCGTGGCTGGGCCAGCGCGCTGGTGGCGCTGCTGGTGCTGCAGGTCACCCTGGGCATCCTCAATGTGAAGCTGGCTCTGCCGCTGGAAGTGGCCGTGGCCCACAACGGTGTGGCCGTTGCCTTGTTGTTCGTACTGGTCAGCCTGCTGGCCCGCCTGCGTGCCCCGGACTGATTCCATGTTTTCCAGATATCGCCAGTACTGGGACCTGACCAAACCCAAGGTCGTGGCCCTGATCGTTTTCACAGCCCTGGTCGGCATGGTCCTGGCCATTCCGGGAGTGCCCAGCTGGGAACAGGTGCGCGCCGGCGCGCTCGGCTTCCTCGGCATCTGGCTGGCCGCCTCGGCCGCCGCGGCCATCAACCAGCTGCTGGATGCGCACATCGATGCGCAGATGGCGCGTACCTCGTGGCGCCCGCTGGTGGTGGGCAAGGTCAAGCCGTGGCAGGTGCTGGTGTTTGCCGGCGTGCTGATCGTGCTGTCGATGGCGATCCTGCTGCTGTGGGTGAACTGGATCACCGCGGTGCTGACCTTCGCCTCGCTGATCGGCTACGCGGTGATCTACACCGTCTACCTGAAGCGCGCGACCTCGCAGAACATCGTCATCGGCGGCCTGGCCGGCGCGATGCCGCCGATGCTGGGCTGGGCGGCGATCACCGGCATGCAGGGTTCGTCGGACTGGGCGTACTCGTCGCTGCTGGTGCTGATCATCTTCATCTGGACGCCGCCGCACTTCTGGGCGCTGGCGATCTTCCGCCGCGAGGACTACGCCAAGGCGAAGATCCCGATGTTGCCGGTCACCCATGGCGTGGTGCACACGCGCAAGCAGATCATGGTGTATTCGGTGGTGCTGGCGCTGGTGTGCGTGGTGCCGTACCTGGTGGGCATGAGCGGCCCGTTCTACCTGGGCGGCGCGATCGTGCTCAATGCCGTGTTCCTCTGGTACGCCTGGCGCATGCTGAACCCGCCGGACGAGCTGTTCTCGATGAAGATGTTCCAGTACTCCATCGTATACCTGATGGCGCTGTTCGCGTTCCTGCTGGTGGACCACTGGATCCTGCCCTGGCTGTGACCTCGGGGTCGGATCCCCGAAGGGGCTCTGACCCTACCTGATCGCGCGGACATCCACGCATGGCGTGGATCTACTGCGGGTTCACGCCATCCGCCGTTTGGTAGATCCACGCCATGCGTGGATGGCGGTTCCCGCAACAACCCGCACGTTCAGTAGATCCACGCCATGCGTGGATGGCGGTTCCCACAACAACCCGCACGTTCAGTAGATCCACGCCGTGCGTGGATGGCGGTTCCCGCAACAACCCGTACGTTCAATACATCCACGTCATGCGTGGATCGGTTCCCCACAACACCCCGCACGTTCAGTAGATCCACGCCATGCGTGGATGGCGGTTCCCGCAACAACCCGCACGTTCAGTAGATCCACGCCATGCGTGGATGGGTTCCCCTCAGCACCCCGCGCGCCCGATCAGGGCGCGCGCTTCGCATACCGCTGCGCGATCACGCCGCAGACGATCAGCTGGATCTGGTGGTAGATCATCACCGGCAGCACGATGGCGCCCAGGCTGCCGCCGGCGAACAACACCTTGGCGATCGGCACGCCGGTGGCCAGGCTCTTCTTCGACCCGCAGAACACGATGGCGATCTCGTCCTCGCGGTTGAAGTGCAGGCGGCGGGCCAGGAAGGTGATGAGCGGCATCGCGATGCCGAGCAGCACGGCAGCGACCACGGCTACGGCGAACAGGGACAGCAGTGGCGTCTTGCTCCACAGCCCTTCGGTCACCGCTTCGCCGAACGCCGAATACACCACCAGCAGGATGGTGGCCTGGTCGGTGTAGCGCAGCAGCGCACGCTGCTTTTCCACCCAACCGGCGATCCACGGCCGCAGCAGGTGGCCGGCCACGAACGGCACCAGCAGCTGCAGCATGATGCCGCCGATGGCATGCAGCGGGTCATGCACGCCGCCGGAGGTACCGGCCAGTGCGGTCAGCAGCAGGGGCGTGAGGAACACGCCGAGGATGCTCGACAGCGAGGCGCTGCACACCGCCGCCGGCACGTTGCCGCGCGCCATCGAGGTGAAGGCGATGGACGACTGCACGGTGGAGGGCAGGGTGCACAGGAACAGCACGCCCATGTACAGCTCCGGCGTCAGCAGCCAGCCCGACAGCGGCTTGAACAGCAGGCCCAGCAGCGGGAACAGGATGAAGGTGCAGGCGAGGATGGTCAGGTGCAGCCGCCAGTGCAGCATGCCGCCGATGATCGATTCGCGCGGCAGGCGCGCGCCATGCAGGAAGAACAGCGCGGCGATGGCCACGGTGGTGACGTCGTCCAGCACGATGGCGGCGGCGCCCTTCATCGGCAGCAGCGAGGCCAGGCCGACGGTGCACAGCAGGGCGAGGGTGAAGTTGTCCGGTCGCAGGCGCGACCACCAGCGGGTCATGGTGGGCAGGCTCCTCGTTACAGGGGGTCAGGGATGGGAAGCGGGCGCGGCCAGGCGTTGCCGGGTGGCCGCTTCCAGTGAGGTCAGGCCAGCGCGCTGGCCCAGCTGCAGGGCCTGCTCGGGGCTGGCGTGCTCGTAGCGGGCGTTGACCAGGCCGAGCACGGCGCCGGCACGGTTGCCCGAGGCGCAGTGCAGCAGCACCGGGCCCTGGCTCTGCTGCAGGGCCTGGTGTACGGCGCGCACGTTGGCTGCATCCAGGCCTTCGGCACCGGCCACCGGGATGCGCACGTAGCGCAGGCCCAGCGCTTCGGCCTGGGCGGTTTCATCGAAACCACGGTCCTCGCCGGGCTGACGCAGGTCGATGACGGTGCGCACGCCCTGCGCGGCCAGCGACTGCAGTTGCGCAGCGCTGGGCTGGCCGCCGGCATGCAGGCCGGGGCGGACTTCATTGAGCGGGGTGTCCCCGGCCCAGGCGGGCAGGGGCGTGCAGAGCGACAGCAACAGCAGGCAGGTCAGGCGCAGCAGCATGGTCTCTCCGTGGATGGGCTGCCGCTACAGGCGCAGGGTGGCGCGGGCCTTCAGCAGTTCGCGCAGTTCGTACTTGTCAGTATCGTCCAGGCCCTGCTGGCGCTGCTTTGCCAACAGCTCGTCCAGACGTTGCACCAGCAGTTGTTTCTCCAGCTGGGCCACCGCGTCGTGCAGTTCCTGGGTCCACATCGCCTCGTCGCCGGGCATGGTCTGCGCGGCCAGCGTATGCAGCGAGGCCTGCTCTTCGCGGCCATCGAAGTGTTCCAGCAGGGCGCCGGTGCTGATGTCCGGGCGCTGTTCGACCAGGCCCAGCAGTTCCAGCAGCAGCTCCACACCGGGCAGGCGCAGGCCCTGGAAGTGGTGCTTGCCGCCCAGGCTCATCGCCAGCGACGGCTGCTGCAGCAGCACGGCGATCGCGCCGCGCACCAGGCTGCGCTTGGCGATGGGCTGGATCTGCCGGGCTGGCGCGCGCTGTGGCATCGGTGCGCGTGCGGCGGAGGCGTTGCCACCGCCCAGGCCGGTCAGCTGCGCCAGCTGCTGCTTCATCAGGTCGCCGAAGGCACCATCGGGAATCTGCGCCAGCATCGGCTTGGCCCGTTCGGCCAGGCGCGCCTTGCCGTCCAGCGTGCCCAGGTTGATCTCGCGGGTCAGTTCGTCGAAGAAGAACTGCGACAGCGGCGTGGCCTGCTTCAGGCGGTCGTTGAAGGCCTCGGCGCCTTCCTTGCGCACGATGGTGTCTGGATCCTCGCCATCGGGCAGGAACAGGAAGAACGCCTGGCGGCCGTCCTTCATGCGCGGCAGCACCGATTCCAGCGCCTTCCAGCCGGCGCGGCGGCCGGCGGCGTCGCCGTCGAAGCAGAAGAACACGTCCGGCGCGTTGCGGAACAGCAGCTCGGCGTGGTCCGGCGTGGTGGCCGTGCCCAGCGTGGCCACCGCCTGGGTGACCCCGAACTGGAACAGCGAGACCACGTCCATGTAGCCCTCGACCACGATCAGCCGCTCGATCTTCTGGTTGGCCTGGCGCACCTGCCACAGGCCGTACAGTTCGCGACCCTTGTGGAACAGCGCGGTCTCGGGCGAGTTGAGGTACTTGGGGCCGTCGTCCTTCTCGAACACGCGACCACCGAAGGCGATGACACGGCCACGGCGGTCGAAGATCGGGAACATCACCCGGTCGCGGAACTTGTCGTAGACGTGGCCGCGGTCGTTCTTGGAGAACAGGCCGGCGCGGTCGAGCAGCTTCATCCGCCGCTCGTCCTTGCCCAGCGCGTCGCGCAGGCCGCTGTAGCCATCCGGTGCATAACCGATCTGGAAGCGCGCGCGGTTTTCCTCGTCCACGCCGCGGCCGTCCAGGTAGGCACGCGCCTTCTCGCTGCCTTCCAGGTTCTTCTGGAAGAACTTCGTGGCCGCATCCAGCGCCGAATACAGCTCGCGGCTGTCGTCCTGCTGCTGGGCGTTGCGCGGGTTCTCGCTGCGCGGCACTTCCATGCCGGCGCGCTTGGCCAGTTCATCCACCGCATCGAGGAATTCGAGGCGGTCGTAGTTCATCAGGAAGCTGATGGCGGTGCCGTGCGCGCCGCAGCCGAAGCAGTGGTAGAACTGCTTGGTGGGCGAGACCGTGAACGAGGCCGAGCGCTCGTCATGGAACGGGCAGCGCGCTGCATATTCCTTGCCCTGGCGCTTCAACGGCACGCGGCTGCCCACCACCTCGACGATGTCGGAGCGGGCCAGCAGGTCGTCGATGAAAGCGTCGGGGATACGGGCCATGGGCAACAGGGCAGGGGCGCGGCCAGGGGCCACGCGAGGCGGGAACGATCAGTCCGCCTAGTTTACTCCTTGGCGGGGACCGGACCGGCCTCTACCGGGTCGATGCCTGCAGCGGCCAGGTGATTGCGCGCGCGCAGGCGCTCGTCGATCACCGCGGTCATCAGCGCGCCGACGAAGAACACGACGGTGGCGTAGTAGATCCAGACCAGCGAGATGACCAGTGCGCCCATCGAACCGTACGCACTGCCGGGGGCCACGGTGGCGATGTAGACGCCGATGCCATAGCGGCCCAGCGCGAACAGCGCCGAGGTGATGACGCCGCCGATGAAGGCCTGGCGCCAGGCCACGCGGCGGTCCGGCAGATAGTGGTACATGAAGGCGAAGCCGACCGCGTACAGCAGCAGGCTGGTGAGGTAGCCGATGGCCGGCAGGACCGAAGGCAGTTGAGCGAAGGCCACCTGCAGCATGGTGGTGGCGGTCATCGACAGGATCAGCAGGAAGCCCAGCGCCAGCACCACGCCGAAGGAGAACACGCGCTTGCGCAGCCAGGCCTTGATGCCCTCCAACCGCTCGCCACTGGTGCGGAAGATCAGGTTGAGTGCGTTCTGCAGCTGGGCGAACACCGCAGTGGCGCCGATGAACAGCAGCAGGGTGCTCCACAGCCCGGCCAGCGAGCCGACGTCGGGCTGGTTGTCGGCGTTCTTCAGCACGGTTTCGGCCACGGTGGCCGCGCTGCTGCCGGCGGCGGCGCTGATCTGCTCGATCAGGGCCTGCTGCGCGGGCGGGTACAGCGAAGCAGTCAGCCACAGCAGCAGCACCAGCAGCGGTGCCATCGAGAGCAGAGCGTAGAAGGAGACCGAGGCGGCCTGGGTGAGCACGTCGATGTCGACGAAGCGCTTGCCGACGGCGATCGGGAAGCTGTCCTGCAGGCGCTGGACGTATTTGCGTAGATTCACAGGGACATGGGGCGCGTGTTCGACCATGCCGGTGTTGTAGCAGCCGAGGGTCGAAGGCGTGGTGAAGCAGGCAGACCCAGGTAGCGGGGGGGGCGGCCCCGCCGCCCCCCCGCCCCCCCCCCCCCGCGCGCCCGCCCCCCCGGCGCCCCCCCCCCGACGCGGCCCGCGGCGCGCCGGGCGGGGAGCACACCCCCCCCCGG
>NZ_JBXFWG010000053.1:0-26040 GCF_056854535.1 Stenotrophomonas sp. STEN054
GGGGGGGGGGGTTGGTCGCCGGTCTCCTCTCCCCCACCCCCCGCTTGTTTTGTCCCGCCCCCCCCCCCACCCCCCCCCCCCCACCCCGCCATCCCCCAGGAAACCCGCTGTTGCTGTTGCTCCGGCTGTTGCTGTGGCCGTTGCCGCGGCTAGGGCGCGTCTGCGGGTGCCGGGCGCCGCCCGGCCCAAGCCCTCCCCCCGGGTTCCGGTACAATATCGGGCCCGTTTCCCAACTACGGTTCCCCGGACATGATGGTCCTCGAGGGCGCGCCCGCCCTGTCGCTGTTCCGCCGCGAACGCCTTGAATCCCGCCTGCAGTCCATCGCCCCCTCCCTGCGCATCAGCGGTGCCTGGCACGTCTACCTCGTCCAGCCCGAAGGCACGGCCGCCCCCGACGTGGCCACCCTGTGCCGCATCCTGGAAGCCCAGCCGCAGGCCGAGGCCATCGCCGACGGCGCCGTCAGCCGCATCGTCGTGCCCCGCCTCGGCACCCTGTCGCCCTGGTCCAGCAAGGCCACCGAACTGGTCCGCGGTGCCGGCCAGCCGGTCAGCCGGGTCGAGCGCGGCCTGCGCATCGACGTGCAGGGCTGGCCGACCGGGGCCGCCGCCCAGCAGGCGCTGGTCAAGGCCCTGCATGACCCGATGACCCAGTCGGTGCTGGACACCGTCGACCAGGGCCAGGCCCTGTTCACCACTCCGGCGCGGGGTGAACTGGAACGCGTGCCGGTGGACCAGCTGGAGGCTGCCAACCAGCGCCTCGGCCTGGCCATGGCCCAGGACGAGATCGACTACCTGCGCGAACGCTTCACCGCGCTGGGCCGCTCGCCGTCCGATGTCGAACTGATGATGTTCGCGCAGGCCAACTCCGAACACTGCCGCCACAAGATCTTCAACGCCAGCTGGACCATCGACGGCCAGGAACAGGACCGTTCGCTGTTCCGGATGATCAAGAACACCCACCAGCAGACCCCGCAGCACACGCTCAGCGCGTACAGCGACAATGCCGCGGTGATCGAAGGCCACCCGGCCTCGCGCTACCGCCCCGATCCGGCCAGTGGCGAGTACCGGCGCGAGCCGCAGGTGCCCAGCGCCTTCCAGATCAAGGTGGAAACGCACAACCACCCGACCGCGATCGCGCCGTTCCCGGGCGCCTCGACCGGCAACGGTGGCGAGATCCGCGACGAGGGCGCGACCGGCCGCGGCGGCAAGCCGAAGGCCGGCCTGTCCGGTTTCTCGGTCTCGCACCTGCGGATTCCCGAGCTCCCGCAGCCGTGGGAAGCGCCGCGCGCGCTGAACCCGCGCATGGCACCGGCGCTGGAGATCATGACCGACGGCCCGCTCGGCGGCGCCGCGTTCAACAACGAATTCGGCCGCCCGAACCTGCTGGGTTACTTCCGCAGCTTCGAACTGCCCGAAGGCGCTGACCTGGTCCGTGCCTACGACAAGCCGATCATGCTGGCCGGTGGCCTGGGTGCGATCGACCGCATCCAGGTCGACAAGATCCCGCTGCAGGCCGGTGACGCGGTCATCGTGCTGGGTGGCCCGGCGATGCTGATCGGCCTGGGCGGCGGTGCCGCCAGTTCGGTGGCCTCCGGCGAGAGCGCCGAGGACCTGGACTTCGCCAGCGTGCAGCGCGACAACCCGGAAATGGAGCGCCGCTGTCAGGAGGTCATCGACCGCTGCGTAGCGATGGGCGCCAACAACCCGATCAAGTTCTTCCACGACGTCGGTGCCGGTGGCCTGTCCAATGCCATCCCCGAACTGCTGCACGACTCGAATGTCGGCGGCGTCATCGACCTGGGCAAGGTGCCCACCGATGATCCGTCGCTGTCGCCGATGCAGCTGTGGTGCAACGAATCGCAGGAACGCTACGTGCTGGGCGTGGCCCAGGAACGCCTGGCCGAGTTCGCCGCGCTGTGTGCGCGCGAGCGTTGCCCGTTCGCCGCCGTTGGCGTGGCCACCGCCGAGGAACACCTGGTGGTGGCTTACGGCGCCGTGCCGGGCCACACCCCGCCCGATGCGCCGATCGACCTGCCGATGGACGTCCTGTTCGGCAAGCCGCCGAAGATGCACCGCGACACCTCGCACCCGCCGGCCCCGCGCTGGCCGGCGCTGAAGACCGGTGGCCTGGACCTGCAGGAAGCCGGCCTGCGCGTGCTCGCGCACCCGACCGTGGCCTCGAAGAACTTCCTGGTCACCATCGGTGACCGCAGCGTTGGTGGCCTGACCGCGCGCGAGCAGATGGTCGGCCCGTGGCAGCTGCCGGTGGCCGATGTGGCCATCACCCTAGCCGACTTCGACGGCGTGGCCGGCGAAGCGATGTCGCTGGGCGAGCGCACCCCGCTGGCCCTGCTCGATGCCGCTGCTTCGGCACGCATGGCCGTGGGCGAAGCGCTGACCAACCTGTGCGCGGCCCCGGTCGATGCGCTGGATGAGATCAAGCTGTCGGCGAACTGGATGGCCGCTGCCGGCCACCCGGGCGAAGACGCGCTGCTGTACGACGCGGTGAAGGCGGTGGGCATGGAACTGTGCCCGCAGCTGGACATCAGCATCCCGGTGGGCAAGGACTCGCTGTCGATGCAGGCGCAGTGGCATGACCAGGGCGAAGCGCACAAGAGCGTGTCGCCGGTGTCGCTGGTGATCTCGGCGTTCGCGCCGGTGGCCGACGTGCGCCAGCAGCTGACCCCGCTGCTCGACCGCGACGTGGACAGCGAGCTGTGGCTGATCGGCCTCGGTGCCGGCAAGCAGCGCCTGGGTGGTTCGATCCTGGCCCAGGTGCATGCCGGCCACGGCGATCTGCCGGCCTTCGCCGGTGCCGCGCCGGATCTGGATGACCCGCAGCGCCTGCGTGGCTTCTTCGAACTGATCCGCGATGCGCGCCAGGCCGGTCTGCTGCTGGCGTACCACGACCGCAGCGACGGTGGTGCCTTCGCCGCGCTGTGCGAAATGGCGTTCGCCTCGCGCCTCGGCCTGGACATCACCCTCGATGCCTGGGGCGATGACCCGTTCCGCAGCCTGTTCAACGAAGAACTGGGTGCGGTGGTGCAGATCGCCCGCGAAGACCGTGCGGCCTTCGCCGACCTGATCGAACGCCATGCACTGATCGAGTGCGCGCAGCGCATCGCCAGGCCGACCACCGCAGCGGTGGTGCGTGTGTCGCTGGGCGGCGAGAACCTGGCCGAATGGCGCTGGGAAGCGCTGTTCGACGCCTGGTGGTCGGTCACCCACGCGATGCAGAAGCGTCGCGACAATCCGGCCAACGCCGATGCCGAGCGTGAGGTAGCGCGTGCGTTCAACGCGCCGGGCCTGAAGCCGAAGCTGAGCTTCGACCTCAACGAAGACGTGGCCGCGCCGTTCATCAGCACCGGTGCGCGTCCGCGCGTGGCCGTGCTGCGCGAACAGGGCGTCAACGGCCAGATCGAAATGGCCAACGCCTTCGAACGTGCAGGCTTCCGCGCCTACGACGTGCACATGAGCGACCTCATCGAAGGCCGCGTCGCCCTGCAGGACTTCACCGGCCTGGTGGCCTGTGGCGGCTTCAGCTACGGCGACGTGCTCGGTGCCGGTCGTGGCTGGGCGACCTCGATCCTGGAGCGCAGCGCGCTGCGTGATGCCTTCGCCGCGTTCTTCGCCCGCGAGGACAGCTTTGCCCTTGGCGTGTGCAACGGCTGCCAGATGATGAGCCAGCTGAAGGACATCGTCCCCGGCGCCGAGCACTGGCCGCAGTTCCGCCGCAACGCCAGCGAGCAGTTCGAAGCCCGCACCGCGCTGCTGGAAGTGGTGGAGTCGCCGTCGATCCTGCTGCGTGGCATGGCCGGGTCGCGCCTGCCGGTGGCGGTGGCCCATGGCGAAGGCCGTGCGGTGTTCGCCAATGCGGTGGACCAGGCGGCCGCACGCGTGTCGCTGCGCTACGTCGATGGCAACGGCAACGTTGCCAGCCAGTACCCGCTGAACCCGAACGGTTCGCCTGACGGCATCACTGGCCTGACCAGCACCGACGGTCGCGTCACCATCATGATGCCGCACCCGGAACGTACCCCGCGCGCGCTCAACCTGAGCTGGGCCCCGGCCGAGTGGCAGGGTGATTCGCCGTGGATGCGCATGTTCCGCAACGCGCGGGTATGGTGCGGCTGACGGCGCATCCGCCGCGCAGGCTGCAATGCGATGAAGTACGGAAAACCCGGCAGGCGACTGTCGGGTTTTTCTTTATTCGGGCAGAAACTCCTGCTGCAGCGGTGAGTTACATGCATTTACATGGCGTCGATAACTCGTCACAAGAAAATAACAAAATCGCAGAATAAACAGGTAAAAACGAGAACTGGTTCACGGCAAACGCTTTTCCTGCGTCAAAGTCTTGACGATCTGGAAAGTTCCCGTTAACACTTGGGCCCTGTTTCAATTCTGTTCATATCGCAGTAACCGCACGTCGCTCTGCGCCCGGTTTTCTGTCGCTGCGCGGCGTTCGGCAATACCCGCAGTAAATCACGCGAATAACGCCCCCAGGGGGGACGTTGGACCAGAGGGTCCGGCGATGGCGTTGCTTTGCCCAAAACCAGCCCAGAAATCAGGAGCCGTATCGATGAATCGGATTTATCGCAAGGTCTGGAACAAAGCACGGGGTCAGTTGGTGGTGGCCTCGGAACTGGCCTCTTCCGACACCCGCGGTGGGGTCGTCGACCAGCGCCGCGATGCCGACCACGTCCGGCCGGTGACCCTTGCCGCAGCCCTTGCCCTGGCCATGGGACTGGGAGGCTCCGGCCTCGTTGCCGCACAGTCGGTGGAAGTGGGCGGCAACGCCAACTGCGTGACCCTCAGCAGCAGCGTGATCGACCAGTGCGTGGTCGACGGCAGCGCCAATGCCAGCGGCCGCAACGCGGTGGCTGTGGGTACCGGCAGCACCGCCAGCGCCGCCAACAGCGTCGCGCTGGGCGCCGGCTCCACTGCCAACCGCGCCAACACCGTGTCGGTGGGCGCAACCGGCAGCGAACGACAGATCACCAACGTGGCCGCTGGTACCGCAGCCACCGATGCGGTCAACCGCGCGCAGCTCGATGCGCAGGCGCAGGCCACCCAGGCCGCAGTGGCCACCGCCACCGCGCAGGGCCGCCGCTACTTCAAGGCCGATGGTGCGGGCGATGACAGCGACGCCGCGCAGGTCGATGGCGAAGGCGCATTGGCCGCCGGCGCATCGGCCACCGCCGATGGCGACGACACCACGGCGCTGGGCCACAACGCACAGGCAACCGCTGACAGCGCCACCGCCGTCGGCGCGCAGTCGCAGGCCTCGGGCAGCGGCAGCACCAGCATCGGCGCAGGCAGCACTGCCAGCGGCACCGCATCGGCCAGCTTCGGCGCCGGTGCCGAAGCCAATGGCGGTTACAGCACCGCACTGGGCGGCCTGTCCAACGCCTCGGCCTTCAACGCAACCGCGGTCGGCAACGCCGCCAGTGCCAGCGGCTCCAACAGCGTGGCCGTCGGCGGCGATGCCGAAGCCAGCGGCGCCTACAGCACCGCCACCGGCCAGGGCAGCCTCGCCACCGGCACCAACGCGGTGGCCGTGGGGGGCGCGCTGTTCGGCCTGCTGCCGACCGAAGCCTCGGGCGATTACTCCACCGCCGTCGGCGGCGGCGCGTGGGCGCCGGGCACCAATGCCACCGCATTGGGCAATGCCGCCGAAGCGCAGGGCGCCAACAGCGTGGCGCTGGGTGCCGATTCGATCGCCGAGCGTGACAACACCGTCTCGGTCGGTGGTGCCGGCAACACCCGCCAGATCACCAACGTCGCTGCCGGTACCGAAGGTACCGACGCGGTGAACAAGGACCAGCTGGACGAGGTCGCCGCGACCGCGGAGAACACCCGCAAGTACTTCCAGGCCAGTGGCAGCGACGACAGCGATGCCGGCGCCCTGGCCGAGGGTGACAGCGCGCTCGCCGCCGGTGAAGCCGCCAACGCCATCGGCGATGGCACCACCGCGCTCGGCGGCGGTGCCGTGGCCATTGCCGCCCAGGCCACGGCGGTCGGCTACAACAGCCTGGCCACCGGCGAGAACGCCTCGGCCGTGGGCACCAACGCACAGGCCAGCGGCGGCGACAGCGCCGCGCTGGGCAGCGGTGCGGTGGCCAGTGAAACCAGCACCACCGCAACCGGCGCCGGTGCTCAGGCCACGGCGGTCTACAGCACCGCCAACGGTGCCGAAGCCGTTGCCAGCGGCGCGCAGTCGCTGTCCAGCGGCTTCCGCGCGGCGGCGTCGGCCGACGGCGCCACCGCTGTCGGCGGTTACAGCGAAGCCAGCGGCCGACTCGGTTCGGCACTGGGTTATGGCACCGTCGCCAGTGGCGCCAACAGCACTGCTGCGGGCGTGTTCGCCACGGCCACCGGTGCCGGCGCCGTCGCCGTCGGTGAAGCCAGCGAAGCGACCGGCGACGAGAGCGTGGCCATCGGCGGCAGCACCTACTTCGGCCTGATCACCTCGCGCGCCAGCGGCTACGGTGCATCAGCCTATGGTGCCGGCGCTTGGGCCACCGAAGACTATGCAACCGCGATCGGCTGGAATGCCTGGGCCGATGGCGCGCAGTCCACCGCGCTCGGTGCCAGCGCCACCGCCAACGGGAGCAACAGCGTCGCCCTCGGCGCGGCCTCGCAGGCCGACCGTGACAACACCGTGGCCGTCGGCAGCGACGGCAACGAACGCCAGGTGACCCATGTCGCCGCAGGCACCGAAGACACCGATGCGGTCAACGTCGGCCAGCTGAAGGACGTAGCTGCGGTGGCCGATACCACCGCCAAACGCTTCCAGGCCACCGGCAGCAGCAACAGCGATGCCGGTGCACTGGCCGACGGTGACGACGCGCTCGCCGCCGGCGAGGCCGCCAATGCCATCGGCAACGGCGCCACCGCGGTCGGCGCCGGCGCGACCGCCGTCGCCCAGAACGCCACCGCCGTCGGCTACAACGCGCTGGCCAGCGGCCAGAACAGCGCCGCCTTCGGCAACAACGCACAGGCCGCCGGCCCGGGCAGCGTCGCCGTCGGTGGCGCCGCCGTCGATGAAGACGGCAACCCGCTGATCACCAGCGGTGGCGTGCCGGTGGAAACCGGTGCCACCAGCGCTGGTGTCGGTGGTACTGCCGTGGGTGCCAGCGCCGAAGCCAGCGGCTTTGCCGCCTCGTCCTACGGTGTCGGCGCCTATGCCGCCGGCGCTCAGTCCGCGGCCTTCGGTGCGGTGGCCAATGCAGTGGGTGACTACTCCACCGCGCTGGGCACGCAGAGCAACGCCACCGGCACCAGCAGCGTGGCCATCGGTGGCCCGGCCGACCTGATCCCGGGCCTGGGCTTCTTCGTGCAGACCCAGGCCAGTGGCGAAGCCGCTACCGCAGTCGGTGCAGGTGCCATCGCCAGCGGCGATTATGCCGTGGCCAACGGCAGCCTGACCGAAGCCTCCGGCGCCGAATCGACGGCGGTGGGCTACTTCGCCTATGCGCCGGGCGAGAACGCCAGCGCGCTGGGTGCGCAGACCTGGGCCAGCGGTGCGCAGAGCACCGCCGTGGGCTACTACGCCACCGCGCGTGGCGCCAACAGCGTCGCGCTCGGTGCCAACTCCGAAGCGGTGCGCGACAACAGCGTGGCCGTCGGCAGCGAAGGCAACGATCGCCAGATCACCAATGTGGCCGCGGGTACCGAAGACACCGATGCGGTGAACAAGGCCCAGCTCGATGCCGTGGCCAGCACTGCCGACACCACCGCGCGCTTCTTCCAGGCGCAGGGCGAGGAGGGCAGCGATGCCGGCGCCTACGCCGAAGGCGAAGGTGCGGTGGCTGCGGGTTCGGCCAGCAACGCGATCGGCGCAGGCGCGCTTGCGCAGGGCGCAGGTGCCGGTGCCATCGGTGCCGACACCGTGGCCCTCGGTCGCAACACCTTCGCCGACGGCGACGGTGCAGTCGCCATAGGTGGCCTGGGCCAGGCCTATGACGAGTACAACCAGCCGCTGCTGGATGACCAAGGCAATCCGGTGCTGACCGGCACCACTGCCTCGGCCGGTTCCACCGCAGTGGGCAATGCCGCACAGGCCACCGGTGCCAGCAGCAGCGCCTTCGGCAATGCCGCGCAGGCGACCGGTGACAACAGCTTCGCCGCAGGCGGCAAGTCGCGCGCCAACGGCAGCTATTCCGTGGCCATCGGCGACAGTGCCTTCGCCAAGGCTGACGACAGCACCGCCGTTGGCGGTTACAGCACCGCCAGCGAGGAAGGCGCGACCGCCTTCGGTGCAGGTGCGTGGGCGACCGGTACCAACGCCTCGGCCTTCGGCCCGGCGGCCTGGGCCAGTGCCAACGGCGCGACCTCCATCGGCTACAACAGCTGGGCCAACGGCGTCAGCTCTACCGCCGTCGGCCGCGGTGCCTTCAGCTACGGCGATTACAGCCTGGCGCTGGGCTTCCAGGCACTCGGCAACAACGTCAACAGCATCGCGGTGGGCACGAATACCGTAGCCGGTGGCGAAAGCGCCATCGCCCTCGGTGCCGGCAGCACCGCCAACGGCAACAACGCGGTGGCCCTCGGCGCAGGCTCGGTGGCTGACCGCGACCGCAGCCTGTCGGTCGGCAGCGCCGGCAGCGAACGCCAGGTCACCAACGTCGCCGCCGGCACCCAGGCCACCGATGCAGTGAACAAGGCCCAGCTGGATGAGGTGGCTGCCAGCGCAGGCACCGGCAACAAGTTCTTCCAGGCCAGCGGCAGTGACGACAGCGATGCCGCCGCCTACGTGGAAGGCGACAACGCGTTGGCCGCCGGCGAAGCCGCCAACGCCATCGGTGATGGTGCCATCGCCTTGGGCAGCGGTGCCACTTCCATCGGCACCAACACGCAGGCGATCGGCTTCAATGCCCTGGCCACGGCGGACAACGCCAGCGCCATTGGCGCCAACGCGCAGGCCACCGGCGAGTACGCCACCGCGCAGGGTGCGGAAAGCGAAGCCAGCGGCGAGCAGAGTGCCGCCTTCGGTGCCGCTGCCGTGTCCAGTGGTGCCGGCAGCACCGCCACCGGCGTGCTGTCCGAAGCCAGCGGCGAGGAAGCCGTGGCGGTGGGTTACTTCAGCAGCGCCAGCGGCGAAGCCGCCACCGCGGTCGGCAGCGAGAGCGTCGCAAGCGGTACCGCTTCGGCGGCGTTCGGCATCGGTGCCGAAGCCACTGGCGGCTACAGCACCGCCATCGGCGGTTATGCCAGCGCATCGGCCTTCAACGCCACCGCGTTCGGCAACTTCGCCAATGCCTCCGGTTCCAACAGCGTGGCGCTCGGTGGCGATTCGGAAGCCTCCGGGGCCTACGCCACCGCCACCGGCCAGGGCAGTCTGGCGACCGGCGTGAACAGCGTGGCCATCGGCGGTTCGCTGTTCGGCCTGCTCGCCACCGAAGCATCGGGTGATTACTCCACCGCGGTCGGTGGTGGTGCCTGGGCGCCGGGCACCAACGCTACGGCGCTGGGCAACGCAGCCGAAGCACAGGGCGCCAACAGCGTGGCCCTGGGCGCCGATTCGATTGCGGACCGCGACAACACGGTCTCGGTCGGTGGTGCTGGCAATACGCGCCAGATCACCAACGTCGCGGCCGGCACCGAAGGCACCGATGCGGTGAACAAGGACCAGCTGGACGCCGTCGCCGCGACCGCGGAGAACACCAGCAAGTACTTCCAGGCCAGCAGCAGCGACGACAGCGATGCTGGCGCGTATGTTGAAGGCGACAACGCACTGGCCGCCGGTGAGGCCGCCAATGCCATCGGCGACGGTGCCACCGCGCTCGGCAGTGGTGCCACCGCGGTGGCGGCCAACGCCACCGCTGTCGGCTTCAACAGCCTGGCGACCGGCGGCAACGCCGCAGCGATCGGCAACAACGCCCAGGCGACCGGCGAAGACAGCGCCGCCCTCGGCAGCGGTGCGGTCGCCAGCGAAACCAGCAGCACCGCCACCGGTGCCGGCGCGCAGGCCACTGCCGCCTACAGCACTGCCAACGGTGCCGAAGCCATCGCCAGTGGCGCGCAGTCGCTGGCCAGCGGCTTCCGCGCCTCCGCCTCGGCTGATGGCACCACTGCGGTGGGCGGCTACAGCGAAGCCAGCGGTCGCCTCGGCTCCGCGCTTGGCTACGGCACCCTGGCCAGTGGTGCCAACAGCACCGCAGCCGGCGTGTTCGCCACCGCCAGCGGCGCCAGCTCCGTGGCCATGGGTGATTCCAGCGAAGCCACGGGCGATGAAAGCGTTGCCATCGGCGGCAGCACGTTCTTCGGCCTGATCCCGGCGCGTGCCAGCGGTTACGGCGCGGCGGCCTTCGGTGCCGGTGCCTGGGCGACCGACGACTACGCCACCGCCATCGGCTGGAACTCCTGGGCCGGTGCAGTGCAGTCCACCGCGCTGGGTGCCGGGGCCACCGCCAACGGCATCAACAGCGTCGCGCTGGGCGCAGGCTCCACAGCCGACCGTGACAACACGGTGGCCGTCGGCAGCGAGGGCGGCGAACGCCAGGTCACCCATGTGGCAGCGGGTACCGAAGGCACCGATGCGGTGAACAAGAACCAGCTGGATGCCGTGGCTGCTACTGCTGAACAGACCAGGAAGTACGTTCAGGCGAGCGGCAGCGCCGACAGCGATGCCGGTGCCTATGTGGAAGGCGACAACGCACTGGCTGCGGGTGAAGCCTCCAACGCCATCGGCAACGGCGCCTCCGCGCTGGGCAGCGGCGCTACCGCCCTGGCTGAAAATGCCACGGCGGTCGGTTTCAACAGCCTGGCCACAGGCGCCAGTGCCGCGGCCGTCGGCAACGAGGCGCAGGCCACTGGTGAGAACAGTGCGGCCTACGGCAGCGGCGCGGTGGCCAGCGAGATCAGCAGCACGGCCACCGGCAACGCGGCGCAGGCCACGGGTGTCTACAGCACGGCCAACGGTGCCGAAGCCATCGCCAGCGGCGCGCAGTCGCTGGCCAGTGGCTTCCGCGCCTCGGCCACCGCCGATGGCACCACCGCCGTCGGTGGTTACAGCGAAGCCAGCGGTCGCCTTGGCACCGCACTGGGCTACGGCTCGGCGGCCACCGGCGCCAACACCACTGCGGTCGGCTTCGGTGCTGCCGCGGCCGGTGCCAACGCGGTGGCGATGGGCCAGTCCAGCGAAGCCACGGGTGATGAAAGCGTGGCCATCGGTGGCAGCACTTACTTCGGCCTGATCCCGGCGCGTGCCAGCGGTACCGGCGCGGCGGCCTTCGGTGCCGGTGCCTGGGCGACCAGCGACTACGCCAGCGCCATCGGCTGGAACGCCTGGGCCGACGCGACCGATGCCACCGCGCTGGGTGCCAACAGCACCGCCAGTGCGGCCAACAGCGTCGCGCTCGGCAACGGCTCGCAGGCCGACCGCGCCAATACGGTGTCGGTCGGCAACGCGGCCGCGCAGCGGCAGATCACCAACGTGGCCGCCGGTACTGAAACCACCGATGCAGTGAACAAGGGCCAGCTCGACGCCGTGGCCGCTACCGCTGATGCGGTCGGCCAGCGCTTCAAGGCCAATGGCAGCGGCGTGGCCACCGCCAGCGGCACCGATGCCGTGGCCGTGGGCTCGGGCGCCACTGCCAGCGGCAACCGCAGCAATGCCGTGGGCAGCAGCGCCAACGCCATCGGCAATGCATCGCTGGCGGTGGGTGCCAACAGTGCAGCCAGCGGCAACAACTCGGTGGCCTTGGGCGCCGGCGCGCGTGCGGTGGAAGCCAACGTGGTCTCGGTCGGTGGCGGCAACGGCACCGATGGTCCGGCCACCCGCCGCATCGTCAACGTGGCCGACGGCCGCATTGCCGCCGGCAGCAGCGACGCGGTCACCGGTTCGCAGCTCAACGTCACCAACCAACGCGTGGGTGCGGTGGAAACCCGCGTCGGTGATTTCGACTCGCGCATCGCCACGGTGGAATCCACCTCGGCCAACGCGGTGGCCTACGACGATGCCACCCGCGACCAGCTGACCCTGTCCGGCATCGAAGGCACCGTCATCAACAACGTCGGCGCCGGCAGCATCGCGTCCGGCAGCCGGCAGGCGATCAACGGCGGCCAGCTGTTCCAGTCGCTCAGCGATGCCGCCAGCATCCTCGGCGGCGGTGCCAGCGTCGGCATGCAGGGGGTGTTCATCGCGCCGAACTACGTCATCCAGGGCTCGACCTACAGCAATGTCGGCGACGCACTGGGTGCACTGGATCGGAAGGTGACCGAGCTTGACCAGCGTACCGGTGGCGGCACCAGCCGCACCGCAACGGCCAGCCTGCGCAGCGCCAGCGTGCAGGCGAGCACCGCCCAGGTCGCCACCGTGGCCGAGGCCGATGCAGTGGGCTCGCGGTCGAGCGTGGCGGCCAAGCCCAGCGTCGACGGCGCCACGGCGGCGCAGCCGGCCGTCGGTGCCAACGCAGTCGCCATGGGCGACGGCGCCGTCGCCAGCGGCGCTTCGTCCACGGCCATCGGCCAGGGCGCATCGGCCACCGCCGCCAATGCGGTCGCACTGGGCCAGGGCTCGGTCGCCGACCGCGCCAACACGGTGTCGGTGGGCAGCGAAGGCAACGAACGCCAGGTCACCAACGTGGCCGCCGGTACCGCGGCCACCGATGCGGTGAACAAGGGCCAGCTGGACCGCGGCATCACCACCGCCAACAGCTACACCGACAGCCGCGTGCAGGCCGTCGCCGACAGTTTCGATGTGTTCAAGGGCGAGGTGGATGGCCGCCTGCGCCACATGGATCGCCGCATCGACCGCCAGGGCGCGATGAGCGCGGCCATGCTCAACATGGCCACCAGTGCCGCCGGCATCCGCACCCAGAACCGGGTCGGCGTCGGCATCGGTTTCCAGGGCGGCGAATCGGCGATGTCGCTGGGTTACCAGCGTGCGATCAGTGATCGCGCCACGGTCACCCTCGGCGGTGCGTTCAGCAGTGATGACGCCTCGGTCGGCGTCGGTGCCGGCTTCGGTTGGTAAGGCAACAACGCGCCGGCGGTCACGCCGCCGGCGCTGCTTCTGCTACAGGGCCTGAGGGGAGGTCTCGGCAACCCCGGCTCGGCCAGCCGGGATCCGTCAAGGATTGATGGCCGCAGTGTTGGATCCAACCATGACCCAGAAGAGGAATGTGACGTGATCAATAAGCAGAACCTTCGCATCAACGTGCTTGCCGCCGCCCTGCTGTCGGTGACCGCCGCAGGCGCGGTCCACGCTGCCGGCCTACCGACCCGCGAGCCGGTGCGCCAGGCCAGCACCGCCGAAGCGGGCGCCGAGCGCATCATTGTGATGTACAAGGCCGGCACGCCGGCCGCCAGCGACCGCTCGGCCAAGCTCTCCACCGTGCAGTCCGCACTCACCCGCGCCAGCCTGTCCGGTGGCACCAGCCGCGCCAGCGCGATGGGCCCGCAGGTGGTGCGCAAGCTCGGCATCGGCGCCGATGTGATCCGCCTGAACGGCCGCCTGGCCCCGGCGGAACTGCAGCGCGTGCTGAAGGAGCTCAAGGCCGACCCGTCGGTCAAGTACGCCGAAGCCGACGTCAAGCTGCGCCGCACCGAGCTGCGCGCGGGCGACGTGAAGCCGGCCCTGGTGCCGAACGATCCCTACTACGCGCAGTACCAGTGGCATCTGAGCAACCCGACCGGTGGCATCAACGCGCCGGCGGCGTGGGACGTCTCGCAGGGCGAAGGCGTGGTCGTTGCCGTGCTCGATACCGGCATCCTGCCGCAGCACCCGGACCTGGTCGGCAACCTGCTGCCGGGCTACGACTTCATCAGCGACGCCGAGACCTCGCGCCGCGCCACCGACGACCGCGTGCCGGGTGCCCAGGACTACGGTGACTGGGTCGAGAACGCCAACGAGTGCTACAACGGCTCGCAGCCGGAAGACAGTTCCTGGCACGGTACCCACGTGGCCGGCACCGTCGCCGAGCAGACCAACAACGGCGTCGGCATGGCCGGTGTCGCACACAAGGCCAAGGTGCTGCCGGTGCGCGTGCTCGGCAAGTGCGGTGGCTACCTCTCCGACATCACCGACGCGATCACCTGGGCGTCCGGTGGCACCGTCGCCGGCATTCCCGCCAACACCAACCCGGCTGAAATCATCAACATGAGCCTGGGCGGCAGCGGTGCCTGCGCAGGCGCCTACCAGGATGCGATCAGCGGCGCGATCTCGCGGGGCACCACCGTGGTGGTGGCCGCCGGCAACGAGACCGACAACGCCGCCAACTACCGCCCGGCCAGCTGCGACGGCGTGGTGACCGTGGGTGCGACGCGCATCACCGGTGGCATCACCTACTACTCCAACTACGGCACGCGCGTGGACCTGTCCGGTCCGGGCGGTGGCGGCAGCGTGGACGGCAACCCGGGCGGGTACATCTGGCAGTCCGGTTCGGATGCGGCAACCACCCCGGATTCGGGCGCCTACAGCTACATGGGCCTGGGCGGTACCTCGATGGCCTCGCCGCACGTGGCCGGCGTTGCTGCACTGGTGCAGAGCGCGCTCATCGCCAATGGCAAGGATCCGCTGACCCCGGCGGCCATGCGCACGCTGCTGAAGGAGACCGCGCGTCCGTTCCCGGTGTCCATCCCGGCAGCGACCCCGATCGGTACCGGCATCGTCGACGCCAAGGCCGCGCTGGCCAAGGCACTGGCCGAGCCGTGCACCGAGAACTGCGAACCGGAAGGCATCCCGCTGACCAACAAGGTGGCCCTCGCCGGTGTTGCCGGCGCGACCGGCAGCGAGACCGTGTACACCTTCGAAGCCGTCGCTGGCAAGCAGCTGAGCGTGCTGACCTATGGCGGCACCGGTAACGTCTCGGTGTACGTGGCGCAGGGCCGCGTGCCGACCGCCACCGACAACGACGCCAAGTCGAGCCGCCCGGGCAACACCGAAACCGTGCGCGTGGCCAAGCCGGTGGCCGGGACCTACTACGTGAAGGTGGTGGGCGAAGCGGCCTTCAACGGCGTGACCATCCTGGCCACCCAGTAAGTGCCACGGTTGTACGTAATGTCGTAAGTGAATTGGCGACGCCCGTTACCGGAAGGTGACGGGCGTCGTCTTTCGTGGTCCTGCGCGCACAGGGCAGCGGAAATCCCGGCTGAACTGCTAAAGTCGGGAGGATCGACAGGAGAGTCATGTGAACGCGCTCGCTGCCACCGCCATCGACGACGCCGAAGGCCGCATCCTCGATGCGCTGCTGGCGCGCGGGCGCCTCAAGGAAGGGGACCTGGCGCGTGCACGACCGCTGCATGCCGAATCCGGCGGCAGCCTGCTCGGCCTGCTGGTGCGGCTGGGGCTGGTGTCCGAACGTGACCAGGCGCAGACCAGCGCCGATGTGCTGGGTCTGCCGCTGCTGGAAGCAAAACAGCTGCCCGAAGCACCGCCGCAGTCGCTGGCCGAAGGCCTGCCGCTGTCGCTGCGTTTCCTCAAGCAGTTCCACGTCTGCCCGCTGGCGCTGGATGAACACGGCGTCCGCCTGTGGCTGGCCGATGCCCACGATGCCTACCCGCAGCAGGCCGTGCAGCTGGCGCTGGGCGTGCCGGTCAGCCCGGTGCTGGGCATGCGCGCGGAAATCGACGACCTGGTCGAGCGCTGGTTCGGCCAGGGCCGCAGCGCGATGGGCGCGATCGTGGAAACCGCCGATGGCGAAGGCGGCGCGGTCGATGACATCGAACACCTGCGCGACCTCGCTTCCGAAGCGCCGGTCATCCGCCTGGTCAACCTGGTGATCCAGCGTGCGGTGGAACTGCGCGCCTCGGACATCCACGTCGAACCCTTCGAAAACCGCCTGAAGGTGCGTTACCGCGTCGATGGCGTGCTGGTGGAAGGCGAAAGCCCGCCGGCCAACCTCACTGCCGCGGTCATCAGCCGCATCAAGATCATGGCCCGGCTCAACATCGCCGAGCGCCGCCTGCCGCAGGACGGCCGCATCATGCTGCGCGTGCAGGGCAAGGAACTGGACCTGCGCGTGAGCACCGTGCCGACCGCGCACGGCGAAAGCGTGGTGATGCGACTGCTTGACCGCGAAACGGTGGTGTTCGACTTCCACCGGCTCGGTTTCACCGATGCGTTCCTGCCGCAGTTCCGCAAGGTGCTGGAACAGCCGCACGGCATCCTGCTGGTCACCGGCCCGACCGGTTCGGGCAAGACCACCACGCTGTACACCGCGCTGAGCCAGCTCAACACCGCCGACGTCAAGATCATCACGGTCGAGGACCCGGTCGAATACCAGATCGAAGGCATCAACCAGATCCAGGCCAAGCCGCAGATCGGCCTGGATTTCGCCAACGCGCTGCGCAGCATCGTGCGCCAGGATCCGGACATCATCATGATCGGCGAAATGCGCGACCTGGAAACCGCGCGCATCGCCATCCAGTCGGCGCTGACCGGCCACCTGGTGCTGTCCACCCTGCACACCAACAACGCAGCCGGCGGCATCACCCGCCTGCTCGACATGGGCGTGGAGGATTACCTGCTCACGTCCACCATCAACGGCATCCTCGCCCAGCGCCTGGTGCGCCGCCTGGAACCCACCCACGCCGAGCGCTACGAAGCCTCGCCGGAGGAGATCGAACGTTTCGAACTGCGCCGCCTGCAGCCGCAGGGGCCGATCTACCTGTTCCGTCCGAAGCCCTCGGCACTGGCACCGACCGGTTACCTGGGCCGCACCACCATCATGGAATTCCTGGTGATGAACGACGCGCTGCGGCGCGCGGTGATGCGTCGCGACGGCATGGGCGAGATCGAACGCATCGCCCGCGAGGCCGGCATGCGCACCATGTACGAAGACGGCCTGTCCAAGGCCCTGAGCGGGCAGACGACCATCGAGGAAGTCCTGCGCGTGACCGAGGAGGGTTGATGCGCGCGGGAGATCGACGCTGACATGCCCAGCTATCGTTACAAGGCACTGAACCCGCACGGCGAAGTCTTCGACGGGCACATGGAAGCGGCCAGCGAGGCCGAGCTGATCGCGCGCCTGCAGGACCAGGGCCATCTGCCGATGGAAACGCGCCTGGCCGCCGAGGGCGGCGGGGTAGGGGGCAGCAGCCTGGGCAACCTGTTCCGCCCGCGTCCGCTGCAGGGCGCGGCGCTGCTGCAGTTCACCCAGCAGCTGTCGACCCTGCTCGGCGCCGGGCAGCCGCTGGATCGCGCGCTGTCGATCCTGCTCGGCCTGCCCGAAGACGAACGTTCGCGGCGCGCGATCACCGACATCCGCGACGTGGTGCGCGGCGGTGCGCCGCTGTCGACCGCGCTGGAACGGCAGCACGGCCTGTTCTCGCGCCTGTACGTGAACATGGTGCGTGCCGGTGAAGCCGGTGGCAGCCTGCACGAGACCCTGCAGCGCCTGGCCGATTACCTCGAACGCAGCCGCGCGCTGCAGGGCAAGGTGGTCAATGCGCTGGTGTACCCGGCCATCCTGCTGCTGGTGGTCGGTGGCGCGCTGCTGTTCCTGCTGGGTTACGTGGTGCCGCAGTTCGCGCAGATGTATGAAAGCCTGGACGTGGCGCTGCCGTGGTTCACCAACGCGGTACTGCAGCTGGGCCTGTTCGTGCGTGACTGGTGGATCCTGCTGCTGGTGGTGCCGGCGGTACTGGCGCTGCTGCTGGAACGCCAGTTCCGCCAGCCCGCTGCGCGCCTGGCGCTGGATGGCTGGCTGCTGCAGCGGCGCGGCATCGGCCGCCTGCTCGGCGAGCTGGAAACCGCACGGCTGGCCCGCACCCTGGGCACGCTGCTGCGCAACGGCGTGCCGCTGCTGGGCGCGCTGGGCATCGCCCGCAACGTGCTGGGCAACCGCGCACTGGCCGCCGATCTGGACACCGCCGCCGACGAAGTAAAGAACGGTGCCGGCCTGTCGCTGGCGCTGTCGCGCGGCAAGCGCTTCCCGCGCCTGGCCCTGCAGATGATCCAGGTCGGCGAGGAATCCGGCGCGCTCGACACCATGCTGCTGAAGGCCGCCGATACCTTCGAACAGGACAGCGCCCGCCGCATCGACCGCCTGCTGGCGGCGATGGTGCCGGCCATCACCCTGGCGCTGGCCTCGGTGGTCGGCGCGGTCATCGTGGCCGTGCTGGTACCGCTGTACGACCTCACCAACGCCATCGGCTGACGATGGCTTTCCCTGCAACCCCGACTCACCGCAACTGAAAGGACCGACCATGCTTGCTTCCCGTCGCCCGATCCGCCTGTCCTTCGCCAGCGCACGCCACCAGACCGGCATGAGCCTGCTGGAAATCATCATCGTCATCGTGCTGATCGGCGCGGTGCTGACCCTGGTCGCCAGCCGCGTGCTCGGCGGCGCCGACCGCGGCAAGGCGAACATCGCCAAGGCGCAGGTGCAGACCGTCGCTTCGAAGATCGACAACTACCAGATCGACACCGGCAAGCTGCCCGGTTCGCTCAACGACCTGGTGACCTCGCCGGCCGGTGTCGGTGGCTGGCTGGGTCCGTATGCCAAGCCTGCCGATCTGAACGACCCGTGGGGCCACGCGCTGGAATACCGTGCGCCGGGCGAAGGCCAGGCCTACGAGCTGATCAGCCTGGGAAAGGACGGCAAGACCGGCGGCAGCAGCGTCGATGCTGACATCCGCTACGAGCCGTAATCCCGCATGACGCCGTACCTGCCGCGCCGGCTGCCCAGCCCGCGCCTGCACGGCAGGCGCGCGACCGGCCTGTCGCTGTTGGAGATGCTGCTGGTGATCGCGTTGATCGCGGCCATCGGCCTGATCACCGCGGCCGGCCTGTCGCGTGGCTTCGCGGGCATGCAGCTGCGCAGCGCCGGCAAGGACATCGCCAGCCAGTTGCGCATGGTGCGCGCCCAGGCGATTGCCCGCGGCGAACCGCAGCGCTTCGTCATTGAACCGGCCGAGCACCGCTGGCAGGGCGCCAACGAGCGCCGTGGCAGCGTGCCCGAACCGGTGCAGGTGGTGTTTGAAGGCGCCGCGCAGCTCAGCGATGTGCCGGGGCAGGGCGTGATCGAGTTCCATCCCGATGGCGGCTCCAGTGGCGGCCGCATCCGCCTGCAGCGCGATGCCGCCGAATGGCGCATCGATGTCGGCTGGCTGACCGGCGAGGTCCGTTCCGGTCCGTGGCGGGCGCAATGAAGCAGTCAGCGCGTGGTTTCACCCTGCTTGAAGTGATCGTGGCCTTCGCCCTGCTGGGCCTCGCCCTGACCCTGCTGCTGGGCAGCCTGTCCGGCGGCGCGCGGCAGGTCCGCGATGGCGAGCTGCGTACCCGCGCGGTGCTGCATGCGCAGTCGCTGCTGGCCAGCGCCGGCGTCGACGCGCCACTGCAGGTCGGTAACCAGAGTGGCGAGTGGGAACAGGGCCGCTACCACTGGCAGCTGCAGGTGCAGCCATGGAGCGAGCCGCGCGCCGGTGATGTCGCGCCGACGCAGTCACCGGGTGCGCCGTGGCTGGCCGAACTGCAGCTGCAGGTGCGCTGGGGCGACGGTGAACGCGAGAAGCTGCAGTGGCGCAGCCTGCGCCTGCTGCCGCCGGACCTGGAGGGCGCACGATGAAGCGTCGCGCTGCCGGCTTCACCCTGGTCGAAGTGATGCTGGCCACCGTGCTGCTGGCCGGTGGCCTGGCCCTGGCATTCGCCAGCGTGCGTGCGGCGATGGCGGTCAGCCAGCGCGGCGAACAGATCGCGGCCGACAGTGAACGCATGCGCGCGGTGCAGGCGCTGCTGCGGCGCCAGCTGGGTGGGGCGCTGCGCAGCCCGATCGAGGTGCCTGATCCCACCCGCGAGCCGCTGTTCTTCCAGGGCGATGAGGAAGGCATGCAGTTCGTCGCGGATCTGCCCGGCTATCTCGGCCGCGGTGGCCCCTACCTGCATACCCTGCAGGTGGATGGCGCGCCCGGCCAGCGCCGCCTGCTGCTGGACCTGGTGCTGCTGCAGGAAGGCGAGCGCCTGCCGGAAACACCGCCGCGGCCCCCCGAAGTGCTGGCCGATGCACTGAAAGAAGTGACGCTGCGCTACCGCGGCATCGACCCGGCCAACGGACAGATGAGCGACTGGCTGCCACGCTGGGACGACACGCGGCGCCTGCCGTTGCTGGTGGAAGTGCAGATCGTGCCGCAGCGTGGAGCGCCGTGGCCGCCGCTGGTGGTCGCACCGCGCAGCGGTGGCATGGGCGGTGCACGATGAAGGCACAGCGGGGGGCCGCCCTGGTGCTGGTGCTGTGGCTGATCGCGCTGATGACCGCGCTGGTCGGTGCCTTTGCGCTGACTGCACGCGTGGAGCACCTGCAGCAGCGCGTGCTTGACGATGACGCGCGCGGCCAGGAGCGTGCCCGGGCTGGGCTGGAATATGCGCTGCTGCGGCTGCGCCCGGACCCGCAGCGGCCGGCCTGGCAGGCCGATGGACGCACCTACCGCTGGCAGTACGACGATGTTCCGGTCGAGATCCGGGTGCTGGACGAGAACGGCAAGATCAACCTGAACCTGGCCGACGCCACGCTGCTGACTGCCTTCCTGCAGGCGCTGGGCGAACCTGCCGAGCAGGCCCGGCAACTGGCCGGTGCCATCGTCGACTGGCGCGACGAAGACAGCCTGCTGCAGCCCGGTGGCGGCGCCGAGGCGCCGGACTATGCAGCGGCGGGCCTGCCGTATGGGCCGCGCAACAAGCGCTTCGAAACCTTGGGCGAACTGCAGCGCGTACTCGGCATGCGTGCTTCGCTCTATGCGGCGATGCTGCCGTATCTGACGCTGTACAGCCGCCAGGCGCGGCCGGATCCGCGCGTGGCGGGGGCGCCGGTGCTGACCGCATTGGGCCTGGATGCCGAGCAGGTGCTGGCTCAGCGCGCCCAGCAGGAGCGTGACGAAGGTTCAGGAGCGACGCCGTCAATGCTTGCCAGCGGCAGTGGCACCTATAGTATCGAGACCCGTGCCATCGACGGCAGCGGTCGCTTGTCGGTCCTGCAGGCGGTGGTGCGCAATGGATCGGGCGGTGTGCCCGGACGAACCTACACGGTGCTTCGCTGGGAGCAGGGAATGGCAGCAAGATGACGGCATGGCAGGACAGCCTGCGGCAGGTGCAGGGGCGGATCGGCCCAGGCGCGGGCCGTTTCCTGCGCTGGTGGCGGCAGTCCCTGCTGGCCTGGGTACCGGCGCGTTGGCAGTGGGCGCTGGGCTGGTCGCAGACCCGCCTGCTGCTGCAGCGGCAGGGCGATCTGATGCAGGTCTGGCGCGAAGCCGGGCAGGGCCTGGAGCCCGTGGCCAGCCTGCCATGGCCGACCCAGCCGGCTGAACTGGACCGCGTCCTCGATGCGCGCCTGCGCGGCCTGCCGCGGGTCTGGCTGCTGGCCGAGCCGCAGGTCCTGCGCCGCAACCTGCGCCTGCCGATGGCCGCCGGCGATCGCCTGCGTGCGGTGGTCGGCTATGAGATCGACCGGCAGACGCCATTCGAATCCAGCCAGGTCAGCTATGACGTGCGCGAACGTGGCAGTGCCGGTGAAGGACTGCTGCAGGTTGAACTGGTGGCGTGGCCGCTGCGCCAGCTCGATGCCTGGCGCGGCCAGGTGGGCGCCTGGGCCGATGCGCTGTCCGGTGTCGATGCCGTCGACGCGCAGGGCCAGCCGCTGCAGGTGAACCTGCTGCCGCAGGCCCAGCGCCAGCCGCGACATGACCCGATGCGGCGCTGGAACCTGCTGCTCGGCCTGGCTGCACTGGTGATGCTGGTGCTGGCTGCCGCACAGCTGCTGGACAACCGCCGCGAGTCCGCCGACGCGCTGCGCGACGAGGTCGAGCGCAGTGCCCGCAGTGCGCGTGGCGTGGCCAGCGAGCGCAGCGAACTGCAGGCGCTGCTGGACGGCGCCGCGTTCCTGGAAAAGCAGCGCGCCCAGCGCGCCAGCACGGTGGAGCTGTGGAACGAACTGACCCAGCGCCTGCCCAACGGCACCTATCTGGAAAAACTCGCCATCGAGAACAACAACCTGCAGCTGATCGGGCTCAGCAGCGAAGCTTCGCAGCTGGTGCAGCTGCTGCAGGACGCACCGCAGTGGCGCAAGGTCAACCTGACCGGCGTGCTGCAGGCCGACGGCGCTGGCAGCGGCCGTGACCGCTTCACCCTGACCGCCGAGTTGCAGCCGGTGGCCGCTGCCGCCGCCCCTGCCGCCCCAGCCAGGGAGGCGGCCGATGCCGATGCCAAGCGCGCGCCGTGACCGCTGGCTGGCGCTGGCACTGCTGGTGGCAGTGCTGGGCCTGGCCTACCTGCTGCTGGTCCACCCGTGGTTCACCCAGCCACTGCTGGCCATCAACGAGGACGTAGCCGCGTTGCGCGAGCGCCAGCAGCGCGTGCAGGCACAGCTGCAGCAGCAGCCGCAGATCGAACAGCGCCTGCAGCAGACCCGCGAGGCCCTGCAGCAGCGCCCCGGTTTCCTCCGAGAAGCCACCGCCGAAGCCGCCGCTGCGGCCCTCGGCGCGCGCGTGCAGGACGCGGTGGCCACGGCCAGCCCGGGCAACCGCAGCTGCACCATCAGCAACCGCACGCCGCTCACCGACAACCGCCGCGATGCCGAGTTCGTGCGCGTGGCCATGCAGGTGCGCCTGCGCTGCGGCGTGGCCGAACTGGCCACCGTGCTGCACAGCCTGGAAACCGGCAGCCCGCGCCTGTTCGTCGACAACCTCAACATCATCGCGCAGCGCTTCCAGCAATCGGCGAGCGAATCGGGCCTGGGCCTGGACGTGTCGTTCGAACTGGCCGGCTACCTGCTGCCCGGGGCCGGTGGTGATGCCGCCGCGCCTGCGACGGATGTCCCTGCACCGACACCTGCCGCCGATGCCAGCCCTGCACCGGCCGAGCCGCCGGTGGAAGCGGAGGGCAGCGATGAAACGTGACCCGATCACCCTGCGCACCGGCTTCCTGCTGGCCCTGGCCGGCTGGGCGGGCGCCACCTGGCTGGCCACCGGCTTCGGCCTCGGCGGTCGTCTGCCTGCCGCCGACAGCGATGCCGCCGCACAGGCCACGCTGCCGGCCCTGCCGCCGATGGCCGCCGAGCGCATGGCCGCGGCCGACAGCTTCAGCGCCATCGGCGAACGCCCGCTCTTCGCCGAAGACCGGCGGCCGCGCCCGTATCTGCTGGGCGGCAGCGAACCGGCCGCGAATGCAGCGCTGCGCCTGACCGGCGTGCTGCTCACCGACAGTTTCGGCATGGCTACCTTCACCACCGAACAGAACCGGTCGGTTCGCCTGCGCCTGAATGGTGAGGCGGTCGATGGCTGGCAGCTGGTCGCACTGGAGCCTCGCCAGGCCACTGTGATCGGCCCCAGCGGCAGCCAGGTGCTGGAACTGGCCACCTTCAACGGGCAGGGCGGTGAACCACCGACCGTGCTGCGCGGCGCCAATGGCGCAGTTCCACCGGCGGGCGTCGTGCCACCGCCGCCGCCACCGCCGCCCGCACAGGCGGTGGCCAATCCGCGCGCCGCCGATGGCAACGTGGCATCGCCGGCAGGCGCTGCCGCCGTGCCAGCGGCCGCAGCTCCCGCTGCCAACAACAACGGCCCCAGCGAAGCGCAGATGCAGGCCATCCGCGAACGCATCCAGGCCCGTCGCCGTCAGCTGCAGCAACAGCAGCAACCGTCGCCGCCCCCGGGCGATGGCTCCAACCGATAGAGTGAATGCATGAACCTGCGTTTTCTGCCCTGGTCCCTTGCCCTGACGCTGCTGGTCGGCTGCGCCACCGTGTCCGGCCCGCATGTCCATCGCAGTGCGACCACGCCGCCACCGGAGGCCGGTGCCGCCGCCGCCGATCCGCAGGTGGTCGAAGGTGACGCCGCCGCCGGCACGCCGCAGGCGGTGATCCGCCGTGGCAGCGGCACCATGATCAACCGCGAGGCCGCGCGCGCGCCGTCACCGGCCCTGCATTCGGCCAGCGGCGGCAGCGCCACCTTCAACTTCGAAGGTGAGTCGGTGCACGCGGTGGTCAAGGCGATCCTCGGCGACATGCTGGGGCAGAACTACGTCATCGCGCCGGGCGTGCAGGGCACGGTCACCCTGGCCACGCCCAAGCCGGTGTCGCCGGCGCAGGCGCTGAACCTGCTGGAGATGGTGCTGGGCTGGAACAACGCCCGCATGGTCTACAGCGGTGGCCGCTACAACATCGTCGCTGCCGACCAGGCGTTGGCCGGCACCGTCGCACCCAGCACCGCACCGGCCTCCAGTGCCCGCGGCTTCGAAGTGCGCGTGGTGCCGCTGCAGTTCATTTCCGCCAGCGAGATGAAGAAGGTGCTGGAGCCGTACGCGCGGCCCAATGCCATCGTCAACGTCGATACCGGCCGCAACGTGATCACCCTCGGGGGCACCCGCGCCGAGCTGGAAAACTACCTGCACACCGTCGAGATCTTCGATGTCGACTGGCTGTCGGGCATGTCGGTGGGCGTGTTCCCGATCCAGTCGGGCAAGGCCGAGCAGGTCGCCAGCGACCTGGAGAAAGTGTTCGGCGAAGACAGCAAGACGCCCAGCGCCGGCATGTTCCGTTTCCTGCCGCTGGAAAACGCCAATGCCGTGCTGGTAATCACCCCGCAGGTGCGCTACCTGGACCAGATCCAGCAGTGGCTGGACCGCATCGACACCGCCGGTGGCAGCGCCCGTCTGTTCTCCTACGAGCTGCGCTACATCAAGGCGCGCGACCTGGCCCAGCGCCTCTCCGAAGCCTTCGCCAGCAGCAACAACCGCAACAACCGGGGGTCCAGCGCCGGCCTGGCACCGGGCGCGACGCCGATGCAGCTGGACAGCCGGGGTGGCGACACCTTCAGCAACAGCGGCGCTGGCAGCAGCAACAGCACCAACGGTAGCGGCACCTCCTCCAGCGCCAACGGCGGCATGGCCAGCACGATGAACCTGCCGCAGCGCCAGGAAGGCAACATCAGCGTCAGCCTGGATGTGGAAGGTGACACCGTTGGTGTGTCGGCGGTGGAAGAAACCAATGCACTGCTGGTGCGCGCCACCCCGCAGGCGTGGCGCTCGATCCGCGAAGTGATCGAGAAGCTGGACGTGATGCCGTTGCAGGTGCACATCGAAGCGCAGGTGGCCGAAGTCGATCTGAACGGCGACCTGAAGTACGGGGTCAACTGGTTCTTCGAAAACGCCGTGCAGGGGCAGAGCTACACCGGCGCCACCGGCGGCGGCACCCTGCCCAGCGCGCAGGGGCGCAACATCTGGGGCAGCTTTGCCGGCGCCATCACCGGCACCGAGACCGGCTGGACCTTCCTCGGCAAGAACGCCGCCGCGGTGGTCAGCGCGTTGGACCAGGTGACCAACCTGCGCCTGCTGCAGACCCCGTCCATCTTCGTGCGCAACAACGCCGAAGCGCAGCTCAACGTCGGCACCAAGATTCCGATCAACTCGGTGTCGGTCAACACCGGCATCAGCGACAGCACCTACAGCCAGGTACAGTACCTGGACACCGGCGTGATCCTCAAGGTGCGCCCGCGCATCACCCGTGATGGCGTGGTGTTCCTGGACATCGTGCAGGAGGTCAGCTCGGCCGGTGCCATTCCGACCGGCTGCGACCCGACCAAGACCACCTGCAACCCGCCGATCAACACCCGCAAGATTTCCACCGAGGCGGCGCTGCAGAGCGGCGACACGATCATGCTGGCGGGCCTGATCACCAATTCCGACGAAGACAGCTCCAAGGGCGTGCCGGGCCTGAGCCGTCTGCCGATCGTGGGTGGCCTGTTCGGCAACAAGGCCCGGTTGAACAAGCGTTCGGAGGTGATCGTGCTGCTGACCCCGACGATCGTGCGCAACGGGCAGGAAGCGCGGACGCTGACCGACGAGTACAGCAACCGCTTCCGCGCGATGGAGCCGTTCCCCACCCGCGAGCGCAAGAAGTAGGGGTTTCTTGCGGCAGGGCTTGCAGCCCTGCACCTGCAGAAGCAACAGCAACAGCGGGCATTCCTTGGGATGGCGGGGCACTGTGGGTTTGCGGAGACGCCGTAAACCCATCCATGGGGGCTTGGTCGCCGCTTGCTCGTGTGCGCTGTCCTGCGCACACGGCAAGACCGGGGTTGGGCGTCCTGCCCAACCCGCCCGAGGCATGC
>NZ_JBXFWG010000054.1:0-25622 GCF_056854535.1 Stenotrophomonas sp. STEN054
GCGGCGCCGCCCCGGCCACACCCCGCCCCCCCCCCCCCCGGGCCGCGCCGGTCCGGGCCCGGCGGATCCAGCGTACGCTCAAAGAAAAACGCCTTCGAAGCAGGACTTCGAAGGCGATTTCTTTACTTGGTAGCGGGGGCAGGATTTGAACCTGCGACCTTCGGGTTATGAGCCCGACGAGCTGCCAGACTGCTCCACCCCGCATCAGAAGCGGAATTATGAGTGATAACTTCAAAACATGCAAGCTTTCCCTCATTCATCAAACCGGTTGGCGCCGATCTGAAGTTTGGTAGCGGGGGCAGGATTTGAACCTGCGACCTTCGGGTTATGAGCCCGACGAGCTGCCAGACTGCTCCACCCCGCACCGGAAGTGTTTGAACTGCTGCCCTGCTTTTTCAAGAAGGGCTACCGCAACGATGTTCTGGCTGAACCGCTGCAGTGACAACTCAGGCTGCGCATATTACACGAATCGCGCAGCTTTGTGTCAACTTTTATGCAAGATGCGCAAATGCCTGCTGGCACCAGACCATGATCGGGTTCCAGGCCAGACCCAGAGCCAGCAGCGCCAGGGCGTTCACGCCCAGCACCACGCCCAGCACGCGGTCGTTGTTGCGCGGCATGGCCTCGCCCACCGGCTCATCGAAGTACATGACCTTGATGACGCGCAGGTAGTAGAAGCAGCCGACCACGGCGCACAGGACGCCGAGAATGGCCAGCCACAGCAGGCCGCCGTTGACGGCAGCGCCGAGCACGGCCAGCTTGGTCCAGAAGCCCAGGAACGGCGGGATGCCGGCCAGCGACGCCATGATGCACAGCACCAGGCCGGCCATCCACGGGTTGCGGGCGTTCAGGCCCTTGAAGTCCTCAATGTTCTCGGCTTCAAAGCCGGCGCGCGACAGGGCGATGATCGCACCGAAGGCGGCGGTGGACATGATGGCGTAGGCCAGTGCGTAGAACAACGCGGCGGCGTAGCCCTGCGCGCCGCCACCGGCGATGCCCATCAGCAGGAAGCCGATGTGCGACACGGTGGAGAACGCCAGCATGCGCTTGAGGTTGCTCTGCGCGATGGCCATCAGGTTGCCGATGACCAGCGACACGGCGGCCAGACCGGCGATCAGCAGCTGCAGTTCGGTCGACAGCGGGCCAACGCCCATCTCCAGCAGGCGGTAGGCCATGCCGAAGGCGGCCAGCTTCGGTGCCGAACTGATGAACAGCGCGATCGGCGCCGGGGCACCCTGGTACACGTCGGGCAGCCACATGTGGAACGGGGCGGCACCCAGCTTGAAGGCCACGCCGGCGATCATGAAGACCGCACCGGTGATCAGCAGCATGCGCTCATCCGAATGCGGGATGGCGGCCTGGATGGCATCCAGGTGCAGGCTGCCGGTGGCGCCGTAGATCAGCGACATGCCGTACAGCAGCAGGCCCGAGGCCAGCGAACCGAGAACGATGTACTTCATCGCCGCTTCCGAGGCCAGGCCGCTTTCGCGGTTGCTGGCGACCAGTGCGTACGAGCACAGGGCCAGCAGTTCAAGACCCAGATAGACCATCAGCAGACTGCCGGCCGAGACCAGGATCATCATGCCGGCGGTGCCGAACAGGATCAGCACCGGGATCTCGCCCTGGAACAGGTTGCGGTCGCGCAGGTAGCGCCAGCCGTAGACCAGGGTCAGGCCGCTGAGCAGCACGATCCCGGTCTTCATCACGTCCGCGGCGGTATCGCGCACGAACATGCCGTGGAAGACCTCACCCTGCCCGCCCACGCCGGTGGCGAGCATGAACAGCACCACGGCCAGTGCAGCGACCGAGAACAGGTGGGTGACGATCTTGTTCCGGTTGCTGACGAACAGGTCGAGGATCATCAGGGCGAAGGCGCTGCCGATCAGCACCAGCTCGGGAGCGAGCGGTGGCAGGTCAGCGGCGGTCAATGGCAGCAGCGGCGAGGTGGTCATCATCAAATCCTGGAATTACAGCAGCTTGCTGGATGCGATCTGCATCGCCAGCTTCGCGATCGAGGGCTCCATCAGGTCGGTCAGCGGCTTGGGGTAGATGCCCAGCGCCAGCACGCCGATGGCGAACACGCTCAGCAGCGCCCATTCGCGGCCGTTGATGTCCTTCAGTTCGGCCACGTGGCTGTTGGCCACTTCGCCGAAGAAGATGCGCTTGTACAGCCACAGGGTGTAAGCCGCACCGATGATCAGGGTGGTAGCGGCGCCCAGGGCGATCCACGGATTGCGCTGGAACGCAGCCAGGATGACCATGAATTCACCGGCGAAACCACTGGTGCCCGGCAGGCCGGCATTGGCCATGAAGAACAGCATCGCGAAGGTCGCGAACCACGGCATCACGTTGACCACGCCGCCGTAATCGGCGATCCGGCGGCTGTGCATGCGGTCGTACAGCACGCCGACGCAGGAGAACATCGCACCGGACACGAAGCCGTGCGAGATCATCTGCACCATGGCGCCCTGCAGGCCGAGGCGGGCTGCATCGGCGTTGCCGGCTTCGCGCACCAGCCACAGGGCGATGAAAGTGCCCAGGGTGACGAAGCCCATGTGCGCGATCGACGAATAGGCGATCAGCTTCTTCATGTCGTCCTGCACCACGGCGACCAGGCCGACGTAGATCACCGCGATCAGCGACAGGGCGATCACCAGCCAGGCCCACTCGTTGGACGCGTCCGGAACGATCGGCAGGTTGAAGCGCAGGAAGCCATAGCCACCGATCTTCAGGGCGATAGCGGCCAGGATCACCGAACCCGCGGTCGGCGCTTCCACGTGGGCGTCCGGGAGCCAGGTGTGCACCGGGAACATCGGCACCTTGACCGCGAAGGCGATCAGGAAGGCGAAGAAGATCCAGGTCTGCTCCTTGGCGCTCAGCGGCAGCGCGTACAGGTCGGCCAGCTGGAAGCTGCCACCCTTCATGTACAGGTAGATCAGCGCCACCAGCATCAGCACCGAGCCGAGGAAGGTGTACAGGAAGAACTTCATCGCGGCGTAGATGCGGCGCGGGCCGCCCCAGACACCGATGATGAGGAACATCGGGATCAGCATCGCCTCGAAGAACACGTAGAACAGCATCGCGTCCGTGGCCGAGAAGATGCCGACGGTAACGCCTTCCAGGATCAGGAAGGCCGCCACGTACTGGTTCACGCGCTTGTCGATCGCGCTCCAGGCACCCAGCAGGGCCAGCACGCCGACCAGGGTGGTCAGCAGGATCAGCGCGATGGCGATGCCATCCACGCCCAGGTTGTAGCCGATCTTGTACGCCGGGATCCACGCATGGGTCTCGACGAACTGCATGCCATCGGCAGCCGGGTTGTAGCCGCCGAGCAGCGAGAGACTCGCAACGAAGGTCAGCAGCGCCACGCCGATCGACGCCCAGCGGGCGGCCTGCGCATCACGGATCGCAAGGATCAGGGCACCGCCGAGGATCGGCAGCCAGATGAGGACACTGAGTAGGGGCCAGTTCGACACGTCTTCTTATTCCGTACAGGTCATCAACGCAGGTAATGCATCAGCACGCCCAGGAGGGCAATCAGGCCGATGATCATCGCGAAGGCGTAGTGATAGAGGAAACCGGATTGGGTACGACGCAGCACGCCGGCTGCGACGTCCACAACACGTGCCGAGAGATTGACCACGCCGTCGACGATGTTGCTGTCGATCCAGCGAGCGACCTTGCCAAGCTTGACGCTGCCACCGGCAAAACCGTTGATCCACAGCATGTCGAAGCCGTACTTGTTTTCCAGCACCGAAACCAGCGGAGCGAAGGTCTTGCGGGCCTTGCCCGACAGGTCCGGCTTCCACAGGTAGAACAGCGCGGCCAGCAGGAAGCCTGCGACGGTCAGGAAGAACGGCGGCAGCATCATGCCATGGAGCGCGAACGCCACCGGGCCATGGAACTCCTCGCCGAGGAAGGCCACGGTGTTCTTGGCCGGATCGTAGAAGTCGACGATGCCGGTGAAGAACGTGGTCGCCTGGCCCTTGATCGCCTCGTGGGCGTGGTGGCCGGCCCAGTCGGTGCCGTGCAGCATCGGACCGATGCTGAAGAAACCGATGGCGATCGACGGGATGGCCAGCAGGATCAGAGGCAGGGTCACCACCCACGGGGTTTCGTGCGGCTCATGCGGACCGTGGCCATGGCCGTGGTCGTCATGGGCATCGCCGTGGTGCGCATCGGCGTGATGGGCATCGGCGGCATGATGGCCGTCATGGCCGTGGTCATCGTGGTGCGCGTCACGGAAGCGCTCTGGACCATGGAAGGTCAGGAACAGCAGGCGGAAGCTGTAGAAGCTGGTCACCAGCACGCCGCCCAGCACTGCCCAGTAGCCGTAGGTGGCCACCCAGGTGTTCTGCATGTGGGCGTGGATCTCGGCTGCCTCGATGATGGTGTCCTTCGAGTAGAAGCCGGAGAAGAACGGCGTACCGACCAGGGCCAGGGTACCGATCCACATGGTGATGAAGGTGATCGGCATGTACTTGCGCAGGCCGCCCATCTTGCGCATGTCCTGCTCGTGGTGCATCGCGATGATGACCGAGCCGGCACCCAGGAACAGCAGCGCCTTGAAGAAGGCGTGGGTCATCAGGTGGAACACGGCCGCCGAGTAGGCCGACACGCCCAGCGCCACGGTCATGTAACCGAGCTGGGACAGCGTCGAATACGCGACCACGCGCTTGATGTCGTTCTGCACGATGCCGATCAGGCCGGTGAAGAACGCGGTGGTGGCACCGATGAAGAGGATGAAGTTCAGCGCGGTCTGCGACAGCTCGAACAGCGGCGACATGCGGGTGACCATGAAGATACCGGCGGTCACCATGGTCGCGGCGTGGATCAGTGCCGAGATCGGGGTCGGGCCTTCCATCGAATCCGGCAGCCACACGTGCAGCGGGACCTGGGCCGACTTGCCCATGGCACCGATGAACAGGCTGATGCAGATGACGGTGGCGATCGACCAGACCACCGGCTCGCTCAGCAGCTGCATGCCGAACACGGTGCCGTCCCAGATCTGCATCTTGGCTTCGGGGCTGGCCAGTGCGCCTGCCTGCGAGAAGACCTGCGAGTAATCCAGGGTGCCGAACACCCACAGCACGCCGGCGATGCCCAGCAGGAAGCCGAAGTCACCGACGCGGTTGACCAGGAACGCCTTCATGTTGGCGAAGATCGCGGTCGGGCGCTTGAACCAGAAGCCGATCAGCAGGTACGACACCAGGCCCACCGCTTCCCAGCCGAAGAACAGCTGCAGGAAGTTGTTGCTCATCACCAGGGTGAGCATCGAGAAGGTGAACAGCGAGATGTAGCTGAAGAAGCGCTGGTAGCCCGGGTCCTCTTCCATGTAGCCGATGGTGTAGATGTGGACCAGCAGCGACACGAAGGTCACCACCACCATCATCATCGCGGTCAGCTTGTCGACCATGAAGCCGACATGGGCCGAGTACTGCCCGACTTCGAAGAAGGTGTACAGGTTCTGGTTGAACGGCTGCGCACCGCCCCAGACCAGCTGGTACAGCGTGTACATCGACAGGGCGCAGCTGATGGCCACGCCGAGGATGGTGACGGTCTGGGCGCCGAAGCGCTTGACCTGGCGACCGAACAGGCCGGCGATGATGCTGCCGAACAGCGGTGCAAGCACCACTGCGATCAACAGACTCTTGGAGAGAGTGATTTCCATCTGTGGATCAGCCCTTCAGCGAATCGACTTCGCCGACATTGATTGTGCGGCGTGTACGGAACAGGGTCACCAGGATCGCCAGGCCGATGGCGGCCTCGGCTGCGGCGACGGTCAGGATGAAGAACACGAACAGCTGGCCGGACGGATCGCCGAGCTGGCGCGAGAACCCGACGAAGTTGATGTTCACCGACAGCAGCATCAACTCGATGGACATCAGCAGGACGATGATGTTCTTGCGGTTGAGGAAGATGCCGGCAAGGCTGATGCAGAACAGCACCGCGCCCAGCGCCAGGATGTGGCCGAGAGTGATCATGCCTGGGTCTCCTCGTCGCCCGCGACCGGCTTGGTGGTGGTGTGGACCAGCGGCTGTTCGGCGTCCATCTTGACCATGCGCAGACGCTGCGAGGCCTTGACCATGGTCTGGTCGCCCGGGTTCTGGCTCTTCACGCCGGTACGGCGACGCAGGGTCAGCATGACGGCGGCGACCACGGCCACGGTCAGGATGACGGCGGCGAACTCGAACGGCAGCAGGAACTCGGTGAACAGGCTGCGTGCCAGCCAGGTGATGTTTGACGTGTCCGCGGCCAGGGCCGCAGCGTTGTCCGCCGGGAAGGCGTTGACCGCCCTGCCCTTCACCCCGATCAGGATCAGCATCTGCACCAGCATGGCCACGGCCACGATCAGGCCGACCGGCAGGTAGCGCACCCAGCCCTCACGCAGGTTCGTGGGATCGATGTCGAGCATCATCACCACGAACAGGAACAGCACCATCACCGCGCCGACGTAGACCAGCACCAGGGCGACACCGAGGAACTCGGCACCGACCAGCAGCCACACGCAGGCGATGGAGAAGAAGGTCAGCACCAGGCAGAGCACGGCGTGAACCGGGTTGCGCACGCTGATCACCGCACCGGCCGAAACCGTTGCCGCGATTGCGAACACCCAGAAAGCGATATTTACCCAATCCATCTCTCGACCTCAGCGGTAAGCGGCATCGGCGGCACGACGCTCGGCGATCTCGTTTTCGAGACGATCGCCAAGGGCCAGCAGCTGCGGCTTGGTAACGATGTTTTCGCCACGGTTCTCGAAGTGGTACTCGAGGATGTGGGTTTCGACGATCGAGTCCACCGGGCAGCTTTCTTCGCAGAAGCCGCAGAAGATGCACTTGAACAGATCGATGTCGTAGCGGGTGGTACGGCGGGTGCCGTCCTCGCGCTTGGCCGAGTCGATGGTGATGGCCAGTGCCGGGCACACCGCTTCGCACAGCTTGCAGGCGATGCAGCGCTCTTCACCGTTGGGGTAACGGCGCAGGGCGTGCAGGCCACGGAAGCGCGGCGACTGCGGGAACTTCTCCATCGGGTACATCATCGTGTACTTCGGCTTGAAGCTGTACTTCAGCGTCAGCCAGAGACCGGCCAGCAGTTCGAGCAGCAGCAGGCTCTTGAAGTAATGGGTAATCCTGTTCATCACTTAGACGCCCTTTTGAATCACGCCGAAGAACACCATGACGGCGGTAACCGCGATCCACAGAATGGCCAGCGGGATGAAGACCTTCCAGCCCAGGCGCATGATCTGGTCATAGCGGAAGCGCGGGAAGCTGGCACGGAACCAGATGTAGGCACTGGCGAAGAAGAACACCTTGACGAACAGCCACGGTGCACCACCCTTCCAGATCCAGTCGACCAGCGGCGAGACATCGCCGAAGTTCACCCAGCCCTGGATCGGGCTCAGCCAGCCGCCGAGGAAGAAGATCGAGATCAGGAAGCTGATCAGGATCATGTTCGCGTATTCGGCCAGGAAGAACAGGGCGAAGGCACCGCCGGAGTATTCGACCATGTGGCCGGCGACGATTTCCGATTCGCCTTCCACCACGTCGAACGGCGCGCGGTTGGTTTCAGCCACGCCCGACACCCAGTAGATGACGAACAGCGGGAACAGCGGGATCAGGAACCAGTCGAAGAAGCCGGAGCTGCCGGCCTGGGCCATGACGATGCTGCTCAGGTTCAGGCTGCCCGAAGCGATCATCACGCCGACCAGGGCGAAGCCCATCGCGATTTCGTAGCTGATCATCTGCGCCGAGGCGCGCATGGCACCCAGGAACGCGTACTTCGAGTTGGATGCCCAACCGGCCAGGATGATGCCGTAGATGCCCAGCGAGGTCATCGCCAGCAGGTACAGCAGGCCGGCGTTGGCGTTGGACAGCACGATCTGCGAGTCGAAGGGCACCACCGACCAGGCTGCGAAGGCCGGGGCCAGGGTGATCAGCGGCGCGAGCAGGAAGATCGCCTTGTTGGCGCTGCTCGGCTGCAGGACTTCCTTGAACAGCAGCTTGAAGACGTCGGCGAAGGCCTGGAAGATGCCCATGCCCACGTACATCGGGCCGTGGCGGACGTGCATCCAGCCGATCAGCTTGCGTTCCCAGACCACGTAGAAGGCCACCGAAACGATCACCGGAACGGTGATCACCAGGATCTTCAGGATGATCCAGATCAGCGCGCCGATATCACCGAGGGAAAGCAGCCACTGGTGCAGCGGGTCGACCGCGTTCAACAGCAATTCGTTCATGCAGCCACCACCGATACGCGAGCGGCACCCAGCGGCGCGGTCGCGCCGTGGCCCGATTCAATCCAGACCGAACCCGCAGCGACGCGGGCGTCGACCACTACCGGCAGGGTGGCCTTGCCGGCATCGGTGCCGACCTTGGCCATCTGCCCTTCCTGCAGCTGCAGGTGCGCGGCATCTTCAGCGTTCAGCACGATGCGCGGGGCGTTGTTCAGCGGATGCGACTGCAGCGCCGGCGCGCGACGGACCACCGCATCGGTGCGGTAGATCGCAGCGGTCGAAGCCACTTCCAGGCCTTCGCCGGCAATGGCCGGCTGGGCCGAGGCCGCCACGGCGACCGACACCGGCGCCACGCTGGCACGCAGGCCGGCCAGGTCGGTGAAGTCGAAACCGGCCAGCGCCATCTCGCCGCCCAGTGCGCGCAGCACGCGCCAGCCCTCGCGGGCCTCGCCCGGCAGCTTGCCGCCGGCACGGGCCGACTGCTCGCGACCATCGAGGTTGGTCAGGGTGGCGTCGATTTCCGGCAGCGCGCCGATCGGCAGGATGACGTCGGCAACGTCACGGGTGGAGACGCAGGCGAACTGGCTGAAGGCCACCACCTTGGCACCGACCAGCGCCTTGCGCGCGGCCGGGGCATCGGCGAAGTCCAGGCCCGGCTCGAGGCCGTACACCACGTAGGCCTGGCGCGGCTGCGCCAGCATGGTGGCCACGTCCTTGCCGGCCGGCAGCACGCCAGCGCGGGCCAGGCCCACGGCATTGGCGCCCTGCGGGATGCGGCACAGCTTGGCACCGGTGGCGGCAGCGAAGTCACGCGCAGCGGCGCGGATCGTGGCGGCCTGCGGGTGGTTCTCGGCGATGCCACCGACGATCAGCACGGTGTTGGTACCGCCCTGTACTGCCGAACGCAGTTCTTCGCTGGCCAGCGCGTCGACGAACTTCGACGGGGCGACGATCTGCTTGCCGGCGATGCTGAAGGCGAAGTCGAAGTCCACCGGGTTGACGACGTGGATCTTCGCGCCCTTGGTGGTCTGCGCCTTGCGCAGGCGGGCGTGCAGCAGCGGCAGTTCGTGGCGGATGTTGCTGCCCAGGACGACGATGCGGTCGGCGCCTTCGATCTCGGCCAGCGGCAGGCCGAACACTTCGGCGGTTGCTGCGTCGGAGAAATCGCGGTTGTTGATGCGGTGGTCGATGTTGTTCGAGCCCAGGCCCTTGGCCAGGCGGGCCAGCAATGCGCCTTCCTCGTTGGAGGTCGACGGGTGCACCAGCACGCCCAGGTGGTCACCCTGGTGGGCCTTGAGGATCTCGGCGGCCGCGGCCAGGCCTTCGGCCCAGCTCACTTCCTTCCACTCGCCGTTGACCTTGCGCAGCGGCTTGACCGCACGGTCTTCGCTGTACAGGCCCTGATGCGAGTAGCGGTCACGATCGGACAGCCAGCACTCGTTCACCGCTTCGTTGTCGCGCGGCACGGTGCGCAGCACTTCGCCGCGACGCACGTGCAGGAACAGGTTCGAACCCATGGCGTCGTGGTAGCCCAGCGATTCGCGCGCGGTCAGTTCCCACGGACGGGCGCGGAACTGGAACACCTTGTTGGTCAGCGCGCCGACCGGGCAGACGTCGACGACGTTGCCGGACAGCTCGGTGGTCAGCGGCTTGCCGTCGTAGGTACCGATCTGCAGGTTCTCGCCGCGGTACATGCCACCCAGTTCATAGGTGCCTGCCACGTCGGCGGTGAAGCGCACGCAGCGGGTGCACTGGATGCAGCGGGTCATCTCGGTGGCGACCAGCGGGCCCATGTCCTCGTCCGGCACCACGCGCTTGCGCTCGTTGAAGCGGCTGACCGAACGGCCATAGCCCAGCGAAACGTCCTGCAGCTCGCACTCGCCGCCCTGGTCGCAGATCGGGCAGTCCAGCGGATGGTTGATGAGCAGGAACTCCATCACCGAACGCTGGAACTTGAGCGCCTTCTCACTGCGGGTGGCGACCTTCATGCCGTCCATTACCGGGGTGGCGCAGGCCGGCGCCGGCTTCGGCGACTTCTCCACGTCCACCAGGCACATGCGGCAGTTGGCGGCGATCGGCAGCTTCTCGTGGTAGCAGAAGCGCGGAATGGAGATGCCGGCCTTGTCGGCGGCCTGGATGATCATCGAGCCCTTGGGCACGACCAGCGACTTGCCATCGATCTCGATGGTGACGTGATCGGGTGGGACGCTCGGATTTACGGGTTGCGCGCTCATGCAGCGGCTGCCTCCACCTTCTTGCCGTCAACCATCGAATGACCGTTGACGATGTAGTACTCGAACTCGTCCCAGAACTGGCGCAGGAAGCCCTGGATGGGCCATGCAGCCGCTTCGCCGAACGCACAGATGGTGTGGCCTTCGATCTGGCCGGCCACCGCCTTCAGCTGGTGCAGGTCTTCCATCGTGGCCTTGCCGGCGACGATGCGCTCCAGCACGCGGTGCATCCAGCCGGTGCCTTCACGGCACGGGGTGCACTGGCCGCAGGATTCCTTGTGGAAGAACTGGCTGATGCGGCAGGCGAACTTGACGCAGCAGACGCTGTCATCCAGCACCACGACGGCGCCCGAACCCAGGCCGGAGCCCAGGGCACGGATGGTGTCGTAGTCCATCGGCAGGCCCTTCAGCTCGGCCGCGGTCAGCACCGGCATCGACACGCCGCCCGGGATCGCGCCCTTCAGGGTGCGGCCCGGACGCAGGCCACCGGCCATCTCCAGCAGGTCGTCGAAGGTGGTGCCCAGCGGCACTTCGAAGTTGCCGCCGTTCTGCACGCAGCCGGAGACGGAGAAGCACTTCGGGCCACCGTTGCCGGTCAGGCTCAGGCCCTTGAACCACTCCGGACCGTTGCGGATGATCGCCGGCACCGAACCGTAGGTCTCGGTGTTGTTGATCGTCGACGGCTTGCCGTAGAGGCCGAAGTTCGCCGGGAACGGCGGCTTGTAGCGCGGCTGGCCCTTCTTGCCTTCCAGCGATTCCATCAGCGCGGTTTCTTCGCCGCAGATGTAGGCGCCGGCGCCCAGGGCACCGTAGATGTCGATGTCCACGCCCGAGCCCATCACGTTCTTGCCCAGCCAGCCGTTTGCATAGGCATCGGCCAGGGCCTGTTCGAAGTGCTCGAACGGCTCGTGGTGGAACTCACCGCGCAGGTAGTTGTAGCCCACGGTCGAGCCGGTGGCGTAGCAGGCGATCGCCATGCCTTCCACCACCGAATGCGGGTTGTAGCGCAGGATGTCGCGGTCCTTGCAGGTGCCCGGTTCGGATTCATCCGAATTGCAGAGGATGTACTTCTGCATGTTGCCCTTGGGCATGAAGGACCACTTCAGGCCGGTCGGGAAGCCAGCGCCACCGCGGCCGCGCAGGCCCGAGGCCTTGACCATCTCGATGACCTGCTCCGGCGGGATCTTCTCTTCGAGGATCCTGCGCAGGGCGGCGTAGCCACCGGTCTTCAGGTAGCTTTCGTACGACCACGGGGTGTCGTAATGCAGGGTGGTGTAGACCACCTGGTGCGGCAGCGGCGCGGGACCGACCGGACCCTTGGATTCGTGGTGATGTGCCATGCCCTTACTCCAGCCCGTCCAGCAGCTCGTCGACCTTTTCCAGGGTCAGACGCTCATGGTAATGACCGTTGATGACCATCATCGGTGCACCACCGCAGCCGGCCAGGCACTCTTCCTCGCGCTTGAGGTAGACGCGGCCATCCGGGGTGGACTGGCCGTGCTTGATGCCCAGCTTCTTCTCGCAATGGCGCACGATGTCCTCGGCGCCATTGAGCCAGCAGCTGATGTTGGTGCAGATGGCAACGTTGTTGCGGCCCACCTTCTCGGTCTCGAACATCGAGTAGAAGCTGGCGACCTCATAGGCCCACACCGGCGGCAGATCCAGGTACTTGGCCACGCCGGCGATCAGCTCGTCGGTCAGCCAGCCCTGGTTCTGCTCCTGGGCCGCATGCAGGCCCTGCAGCACGGCGGAGCGCTTGCGGTCCGGCGGGAACTTGGACAGCCAGTGATCGATGTGAGCGCGCGTCTTGTCGCTCAACACCACCATCGGGTCGACGTCGCGCGCCGTCTCGAAATTACCTGTCGCCTTCATCGGCCGACCTCAGCGAAATGCATAACGTGAAATTGCAGAAACTGCGGCGCCGGCTTGCGCCGGCTGCCTGCAGCAGGCGTTGGCTTGGCAGACGTCATTACCGGTCAACCTCGCCGAACACCAGATCGTAGGTGCCGATCATCGCCACCACGTCGGCCAGCATGTGGCCGCGCACGATCGAATCGATCGAGGACAGGTGGGCGAAGCCCGGCGCGCGCAGATGCACGCGGAAAGGCTTGTTGGCGCCATCGGAGACCAGGTAGCAGCCGAACTCGCCCTTCGGGGCTTCCACCGCCGAATAGGTTTCGCCGGCCGGCACGCAGTAGCCTTCGCTGAACAGCTTGAAGTGATGGATCAGCGCTTCCATGTCGTCCTTCATGTCCTCGCGGCTGGGCGGCGCGACCTTGAAGTTCTTGACCATCACCGGGCCCGGGTTGGCCTTCAGCCACGCCACGCACTGCTTGATGATGCGGTTGGACTCACGCATTTCCGCCACGCGGCACAGGTAGCGGTCGTAACAGTCGCCTTCCTTGCCCAGCGGGATGTCGAAATCGACGGCATCGTACTTGGCGTACGGACGCTTCTTGCGCAGGTCCCAGGCAATGCCCGAGCCACGCAGCATCACGCCGGTCATGCCCCACTGGTGGGCCAGCTCCGGACTGACCACGCCGATGCCGACCGTACGCTGCTTCCAGATACGGTTGTCGGTCAGCAGGGTTTCGTATTCGTCGACGCGACCCGGGAACTCGTTGGTGAAGTTCTCCAGGAAGTCCAGCAGCGAGCCTTCACGCGAAGCATTGAGCTGCTTCAGCGCCTTGCCCTTGTGCCAGCGCGATTCCTTGTACTTCGGCATGTGGTCCGGCAGGTCGCGGTAGACGCCGCCCGGACGGTAGTAGGCCGCGTGCATGCGCGCGCCTGAGACTGCTTCGTAGCAGTCCATCAGCTCTTCGCGCTCACGGAAGGCATACAGCATGACCGCCATCGCCCCAAGATCGAGGGCGTTGGAGCCCAGCCACATCAGGTGGTTCAGGATGCGGGTGATTTCGTCGTACATCGTGCGGATGTACTGCGCGCGTTCCGGCGCCTCGATACCCATCAGGGTTTCGATCGAGCGCACGTAGGCGTGCTCGTTGCACATCATCGACACGTAGTCCAGGCGATCCATGTAACCGATCGACTGGTTGAAAGGCTTGGACTCGGCCAGCTTTTCAGTACCACGGTGCAGCAGGCCGACGTGCGGGTCGGCACGCATGATGGTTTCGCCGTCCATTTCCAGGATCAGGCGCAGCACACCATGGGCGGCCGGATGCTGCGGGCCGAAGTTCATGGTGTAGTTGCGGATTTCCTGCCGGCTTTCTGCGGCGTTGCTGGCGAATGCTTCGCCGGCCTGGTGAACATGCCTACTCATTTCCGGGCTCACTTCACTGCCTCCTGCGCGCGCTCACCTTCTGCGGTCTGCAGACGGGCGTCGTCGCGGATCACGCGCGGCACGCCGACGCGCGGCTCCACCGAGGTGACCGGTTCGTAGATCACGCGCTTCTTTTCTTCGTCGTAGCGGACTTCGACGTTGCCGATCAGCGGGAAGTCCTTGCGGAACGGATGGCCGACGAAGCCGTAGTCGGTCAGGATCCGGCGCAGGTCCGGGTGACCTTCGAAGATCACGCCGTACAGGTCGAACGCTTCGCGCTCGAACCAGTTCAGGCCCGGCCAGATGCCGGTCAGCGAGGACACCACCGGCAGTGCTTCGTCAGGGGCGAAGCAGCGCAGGTGCAACATCAGGTTGTGCTGGTAGGAGCGCAGCTGGGCGACCACGGCGAAACGCTGGGTCGGCATGTGCTGCGGGCTCGCGCCGTCGGCACCGTTCTCTTCGGTAGGGAACTCGCCCCACGCGAAACGGCCTTGGGCCTTGCCTTCGACGCCACGGCTGAAGCCCTGCGAGGAAACGTCAGCGGTGTCCCATTCGTCGGAGCCATAACCGAGGTAATCGACGCCGCAGAGATCCACGGCCTGCTCGAAACCAAACTCGTCACGCAGCGCCAGCGCGGTGGCATGCCACTCGGCGGCAGGCACCTCCAGCGTCACTTCGCCGCGGGGTTCGACCACGATGACCTTCGCACCAGCGAAACGTGCGGAGAGTCGGTCGATGAAGGATGCTTGCTCTGCCATGGGGGCTTGGCGCGCTCTTGTAGTGTGGAAGGGTCAGCGGGCGATGGTCTGTGTACGCCAGATCTTCTTCTGCAGCTGCAGGATCCCGTACACCAGCGCCTCGGCGGTCGGCGGGCAGCCCGGGACGTAGACGTCCACCGGCACCACGCGATCACAGCCGCGCACGACAGAATAGGAGTAATGGTAATAGCCGCCGCCGTTGGCGCAGCTGCCCATCGAGATGACCCACTTCGGGTCCGGCATCTGGTCGTAGACCTTGCGCAGCGCCGGGGCCATCTTGTTGACCAGGGTACCGGCCACGATCATCACGTCGGACTGACGCGGCGACGGGCGGAACACCACGCCGTAGCGGTCAAGATCCAGGCGCGCGGCGCCGGCGTGCATCATCTCGACCGCGCAGCAGGCCAGACCGAAGGTCATCGGCCACATCGAGCCGGTGCGCGCCCAGTTCAGCAGTGCATCGACGCTGGTGGTGACGAAGCCCTTTTCCAGCAGCGGGTTGTCGCCCTCCGGCCGCAGGATGTCATCAACCCGCCCTTCCGGGACCGGATTGTTCATGAGGCCATCGAGAGTCTGAATCACTCCCATTCCAGCGCTCCCTTCTTCCAGACGTAAATGAAACCGAGGAACAGCATGCCGACGAACAGGCCCATGGTGACGAGCGAACGGGCGCCCAGCTCCATGAAGACCTGGGTCCACGGCACGATGAAGATGATTTCCAGGTCGAAGACGATGAACTGGATCGCGATCAGGTAGTAGCGCACGTCGAACTTCATGCGCGCGTCTTCGAAGGCCTCGAAGCCGCACTCGTACGGCGAGAGCTTTTCCAGATCGGGGCGGCGGGGACCGAGGAATCGACCGATCAGCATCAGCGTGATGCCGATACCGGTCGCGACGATCAGAAACAGCAGAGACGGCAAATATTCGGCCAGCACAGCGATTCTCTCTTGCCTCTGCCGCCGCGCCTGCAGGCGCTTTGGCATGGGGGAGTGGACGGGAAACGGCTGGCGCATTGCGCGCCAGGAGAACCCGCTTTACTTACAAATGGTGCCCAAGAGGGGACTCGAACCCCTACGACCTAAGTCGCTACCACCTCAAGGTAGTGCGTCTACCAATTCCGCCACCTGGGCAAACGATCACATCAGTCAGATAACCCGATGCGCCGCATATTGTAACCGTCTTCAGTCTTTCTGGGAGCCTTCCGAAGGCTTTTCTTCACCAGAAACCGAAGATTCCGCCTGAGCCGGCACATTCGCAGCCGGAACCGGGGTGGCCGGGACCGCATCGGCCTTCGGAACGGCCGGGAGTTCACCCGCCGGAGCGGCCGGAGCGCTGGCCGCCGGAGCGGACATCAGGCCCAGGTCCTGGTCGGCCGCCGGACGGCTGCCGTGGCCGGCATACCAGGCCATGAAGAGGCTGATGCCGAAGAACACGACGGCCAGCCACTTGGTCGACTTGGACAGGAAGTTGGACGCGCCGCGCGCGCCGAACACGGTGCCCGAGGCGCCAGCGCCGAAGCCCGAACCAGCCGCCGCACCCGAACCACGCTGCATCAGGATGAGCGCGATCATGGCCACGGCCACGAGCACGTAGACGACATTGAGGATCAACATCAGCATTGGGAATCCGCCCTCGGACAATACTTACAAGGATTAGTTCGCGACCGCCGCCTCCGCGATGGCCAGGAAGTCCGCGGCCACCAGGGAGGCGCCGCCGACCAGCCCACCATCGACATCCGGCTGCGCGAACAGTTCCCCGGCATTGTCGGGCTTCACGCTGCCGCCGTAAAGAATGGGCAGTGAATCAGCGATTCTAGCATCGATGCGCGCCACTTCGCCACGGATGAACGCGTGGACCTGCTGTGCCTGTTCCTTGCTGGCGGTCTTGCCGGTACCGATGGCCCAGACCGGTTCGTAGGCGACCACGGCAGTGGCGAAGCCCTCGCCCCCGACCAGGGCCAGCACCGGAGCCAACTGACCGGCGATGACGGCCTCGGTGTGCCCGGCCTCGCGCTGCTCCAGGGTCTCGCCGACGCACAGCACCGGCACCAGGCCGGCATGCAGGGCGGCGGCAAACTTGCGCGCGACCAGCTCGCTGCTTTCATTATGGTATTGGCGGCGCTCGGAGTGACCGACCAGGCCGTAGCGGGCACCGACCTCATGCAGCATGGCGGCGCAGACCTCACCGGTATAGGCGCCCTTCTCGTTGCTGCTGACGTCCTGGGCACCGAACATCAGGCCGGTCTCGCCGAAGTCCTCGACCAGCTCCCCCAGGTAGGGCAGCGGCGGCAGGATCACCACCTCGACCCCGGCCTTGGGCAGCCCCGCAGCCACCTGGCCCAGCAGGTCAGTGGCGAATTGACGGCTGCCGTGCAGCTTCCAGTTTCCGGCGACGATCTTGCGGCGCATGAGCGGGTGGCTCCTGTATGAAGTCAGCCGCCCATGATACCCGTTACGGCAAAAACCCGTTTGCTTGTAAGCGGTTACATGGATTTTCAGCGAACGGCGCAGCCCCTCGTGGCGGTTGGTTGGGTTGGGTGGGGCTGGTCGCGAACGGCCCGGTTGGATTCGGTGGCCTGGCCGGGCGGGTGGGCTGCGCAGGGGACGCCGTGAATCCGTCCCTGGAGGCTCGGTCGCCGCATCCATGCGGCTCACGCCCCCGCGCAACCCAACCGCCCGGCCTCTGACACATTCCGGCGGTTCCGGCCGCCACGGAAAAAAAAAGAAGAGCAAGAGCAAAAGCAGCATCCCGGGCGGTTCCGGGGTCAGAGCCCTCCCCGCAGGAAAAGGGATCTGACCCCTGCCCCACGTCTATCTGACAGATTCCATCCACGCACGGCGTGGATCTACTGCCGTCACCGGGAAACTGTCGGGGGTGGGGCGGTGTGGGTTGGCAGGACCGTTGCCGCCATGGATGGCGCCATCGGGCCCCCATGGGTGAGGGCGCTTTGCTTGCGAAGCACTGCTTCGCAAGCGCCCGAACGCACAGCCGCCAGCGGCTGGGCAGGACCCCGGAGGGGGGTTTACGGCGTGTCCTGCCAACCCACACCGGCCCGCCCAACCAGCAATAACCCAGAGCCGCTCTGGCTTTGGCTTTGGCTTTGGCTTTGGCTTCTGCAGGTGCAGGGCGCAGCCCTGCCGAACACCCTCCCGCTGCGCTCGCCGGGCACGGCCCGGCGCTACCCGAAATGAAAAAGCCGCCTTTCGGCGGCTTCTTCATTACTTCAGCTTGATCTCGCGCAGGCGTTCCTCGAGGAAGCCGTGGGCGGTGATCGGCTCCGGGTACCGGCTCGGGTTTTCCGGGGTGATGCACGAGGGCAGAACGTCGATCAGGAAATCCGGGTTCGGGTGCAGGAAGAACGGTACAGAGTAGCGCGGCTGGCGGGCCAGCTCACCCGGGGGGTTGACTACGCGGTGGATGGTCGACGGGTACACGTGGTTGGTCAGGCGCTGCAGCATGTCGCCGATGTTGACCACGATGGTGTCGGCGTCGGAGGTGAACGGCACCCACTTGCCATCATGCGACTGCACTTCCAGGCCCGCGGCGCTGGCGCCGACCAGCAGGGTGATGAAGTTGATGTCGCCATGTGCACCGGCACGCACGTTCGGGATGTCGTCGGTGGTGATCGGCGGGTAGTGGATCGGGCGCAGGATCGAGTTGCCGAAGTTGGTCTTGTCGGCAAAGAAGTCTTCCGGCAGGCCGATGTGCAGGGCAAGCGCCGACAGGACGCGCGAGCCAAGGTTGTCCAGCGCCTGGTACAGGCCGTAGCCGCGCTCACGGAAGCCCTCGACCTCGGACGGCCACAGGTTCGGCGCCATCACGTCGCGGTACTTGGAGTCGTCGGCGATCTCACGGCCGATGTGCCAGAACTCCTTCAGGTCGAAGTGCTTGGAGCCCTTGGCGGTTTCCACGCCGAACGGGGTGTAGCCGCGGGCACCGCCGCTGCCGGCCACGTGGTACTGGCGCTTGACCTCGTCCGGCAGCGCGAAGAAGGCCTTGAACACGTCATAGGCCGCGTCGATGTCGGCCTGCGGGATGCCGTGGTTGCGGATGCCCGCGAATCCCCATTGGCGGTAGGCCGCGCCCAGCTCGGCCACGAAAGCCTCGCGGTCGCTGTCAAAACGGGTGATGTCGAGGGTCGGGATCTGGCTCACAGCGGTTCCTGGCTTGTCGTTGGGTCAAAGGGCCGGCAGCTGTCTGCCGGCCAGCCTGAACATTGTGACAGATCGGCCGAAGTACGCCATCGATACAATGAAACAAACCGATACAATGCGCCACCCGCGCGAGCACGCGGCCCCTCCGGGCGCCCATGCAGCACGCCCCCTGCCCCCTGCCCGCCCGTTCCTGCACCATGTCCGCCGCCCTGCCCGATTCCACCCCTGCCACGCTTTCCACAGCCGACCGCCGCTGGCGTCGGCTGGCGTGGTGGTCGCTGTTCATCGCCGCCAACGCAGCGCTGGCCCTGCTGATCACGCTGGGCAACGTGCCGCTGGGCGACAACCCCGGTGGCGGCCTCGGCCTGGCCTACCTGGCGGTCGCCCTGCCCGGCCACCTGCTTGCCCTGGGCGCGCTGGCCGGCGCGCTGCCGCTGGTGATCGGCCTGTGGCCGCGCAGCGCGCGCACATTGACGCTTTCAGCCATCACGGTGCAGGGCCTGTGGCTCTGCCTGCTGCTGGTCGATGCCAAGGTGTTCGCCATGTACCGGTTCCACCTCAATGCGATGGTCGCCAACATGGTGTTTGGCGGCGCGCTGCACGACCAGGTCAGCCTGTCCTGGAAGACCTGGCTGCAGGCGGGCGGCCTGGTGGCGGCCATCTTCGCCGCGCAGGCGCTGCTGGCCTGGGCATGCTGGAGGCTGTTGTCGCCCGCACCGCACCGCCGCCGCGTGCTGCAGGCCTGGACCGCCATCGCCCTGCTGATGGGCGGCGGCCAGGTAGCCACCGCCTACTACGATGCGCTGGGCGAGCGCGCGGTGATCGGCCAGTGGAACTACCTGCCCTGGGCGCAGCCGATCACCGCCAAAAGCTTCATGCGCCGGCTCGGCGTGCACAGCCAGCAGCAGGCCGGCCTGCCCGACCCGCGTCACGCCCAGCTGCAGTACCCGCTGCAGCCGCTGCGCTGCCAGAGCCATCGCCGGCCGAACGTGCTGATGGTGGTGCTGGAATCGCTGCGTCACGACGCGCTGACCCCGCAGTACATGCCACATACCGCGGCGCTGGCGGACTCGGCGCGCGTTTACGACCATCATTTCAGCACCGGCAACGCGACCCGTTACGGCCTGTTCGGCCTGTTGTACGGCCTGCCCGGTGGCTACTGGCCGAGCATGCTCGATGAGCAGCGCGGATCGCAGCTGTTCAAGGTGCTGCAGCAGCAGGGCTACGACCTGCACCTCTATGGCAGCGCACCGCTGTACAGCCCTGAATTTGACCGCACCGTGTTTGCCGACGTACGCGACCAGCTGCACCAGGGCCCTCCGGAACTGGATTCGGCCGGGCGCGACCGCAGCATCGTTGCCTCGCTGCAGCAGGACATCACCCGCAGCCAAGACGCGCAGCGCCCGTGGTTCGGCTTCGTGTTCCTGGATTCAACGCACGCGCCGTACCACATGCCGGCCGACTACCCGCCGGTAGCCACGCCGATGGCCACCGACATCGACTTCCTGAAGTTCGGCCCGGACCACGACCCGACGCCGGAACTGAACCGCTACCACACCGCCGTGCACTACGCCGACAGCCTGGTCGGCCAGCTGCTCGACCAGCTGCGCGCGCAGGGGCTGGAAGAGAACACCATCGTGATGGTGACCGGTGACCACGCCGAGGAATTCAACGACCTCAAGCTCAACTACTGGGGCCACAACGGCAACTTCTCCAACCACCAGCTGCAGGTGCCGTTCGTGCTGCGCTGGCCGGGCGAAGGCAGCGGCCACGACGCGCGCACCAGTTCCCACGAGGACTGGGTGCCGACGCTGATGCGGCATGCCCTGGGCTGCGAGAACGCGCTGGGCGATTTCAGCACCGGCCAGGACCTGCTGGCCGTGCCGCAGGGCCCGCGCTCGCTGGTGGTGGAGAGCTGGTCGCAGCGCGCGGTCCGCCACGGCGAGGCGATCTACGTGTTCGACAAATTCGGCAACGCCACCGCGTTGGACCAGGCCTACCTGCCCCTTCCGCAGCAGGCGCCGGACCCGGCCAGACTGCGTACCGCGTGGGATGCCCTTACCCGCTTCCGCAACCGTTGAATTACAGGACTGATTCGCGATGAACCGCCCGCTGCGCATTCTCCACACCGAAGCCGCCAAAGGGATGGGAGGCCAGGAGATCTATATCTTTCGCCACATGCAGGTGATGCGTGCACGCGGCCACGAGGTCGCACTGCTTTGCCAGCCCGACGCGCGGCTGGGCACGCTGGCCCGCGATGACGGCTTCACCGTGCACACCCTGCGCATGGGCGGCATGGCGCGGCTGATGCGCGGCATCTGGTCGGTGTCGCGGCTGGTGCGCCGCGAGCGCTACGACGTGGTCAACACCACCAGCCGCCGCGACACGCTGATCGCCGCCGCCGGTGCGCGCCTGGGCCGAACGCCGCTGGTGGTGCGCTCACGCCACCTGATGAGTCCGGTCAACTCGCTGCTGACCTACACCGGCCTGCCGCACCGGGTGATCACCGTGAGCCGCTTCGTGAAGCAGCTGCTGGCCGAGCGCGGCATCGCCAGCGACACCATCGGCATCGTGCCGCCCATCGCGGTACCGCCGCGCTGGACCGACATCCGCAAGGAAGACCCGTGGCAGTGCCTGCAGGACGTCCGCGCCGAGGTCCGCGCCGAGCTCGGCTTCAGCGACGAGGACATCGTGGTCGGCTGCGTGGCGGTGCTGCGCGAGCCGAAGGGCCATGCCGACCTGCTGCGTGCGATCGCGCCGCTGTGCAAGGCCAACCCCCGTCTGCACCTGGTGGTGGTCGGCAATGGCGAGGCCGTCATGCAGCGCCTGCTGGAGATGCGCGAGGAACATGGCCTGCAGCAGCAGGTGCACCTGCTCGGCTACCGCGACAGCGCCTGCCGGCTGATGACCGGCTTCGACATCTTCGCCCTCGCCTCGCACAAGGAGGCGGCCGGCACGGTCTTCCTCGAGGCCGCCTACGTGGCGGTGCCGATCGTCGCCACGCGGGTCGGCGGCGTGCCGGAAATGGTGGCCGAAGGCAGCAATGCCATCCTCACCCGGCTGGGTGACAATGGCGCGTTGACCGCCGCGCTGCGCCTGCTGGTGGATGATCCGCAGCGCAGGCAGATGATGGGCCGTGCCGGCTGGGACTGGATGCGCACTGCGCACGATTTCAGCCCCGCCGGGCATGGCGAAACCACCGAACACTACTACCACCAGTGGCTGAAGGAGCTGGGACATGGCTGATGCGCGAACCGTTCCGGTGCTGATGCACCATCACGTCAGCCCGTCGCCGGGGATGATCACCGTCTCGCCGGAGAACTTCGAGAGCCAGATCGCCTGGCTGGCCAACAACGGCTGGACCTCGCTGACCCTGGACCAGTATGCCGGCTTCCTGGCCGGCAAGCCCGTGCCGCGCCGGTCCATCGTCATCACCTTCGATGATGGCTACCTGGACAACTGGGTGTACGCGCACCCGATCCTGCAGAAGTACGGCATGCACGCGGTGGTGTTCGTGGTGACCGGCTGGATGGGCGAAGGTGACGTCCGCCCGCATGCCGGCATCAGGGGCGCAGCGCTGCCGTCGACGCCGGACCACCGTGGCTGCGAAGCGGCGATCTTCGAAAGCGACCGCAGCGACGACGTGATGATGCGCTGGAGCGAGGCGCGCGCGGCGATCGAGTCGGGCACGTTCGAGGTGCATTGCCACACCCACACGCACACCCGCTGGTTGCGCCGCGACGACCTGGACCGCGCACAGCGCCGGGCCGGCATCAGCCAGGACCTGGCGATCTCGCGGCAGGTGCTGCTGGACAAGCTGGGCGAAGTGTCCGACACCCTGTGCTGGCCCTACGGCGATTTCGACCAGGACCACGTCGAGGTCGCGCGCGAGCACGGCTTCCGCTACCTGCACACCACCCACCCGTTCGGCCGCAACGTGGTTGGTGGCGACCCGGAACGCATCTACCGCTTTGCGATCCGCAACCGTCCGGCCAGCTGGCTGCGCAAGCGCATCGCGCAGAGCTACAACCCGCTGATCGCACCGTTCTTCAATGGCTTCAAAGCGCGCCAGAAGAAGATGGTGCCGGGGCCCTGAGCGGCCCAGGCCGTCACCCCATCGCTGCGGGAAAAAAAAACGCCCCGGCCTCCCGGTAACGCGGTTCACTTAATCCGTCGGGGTATCGATGGTAGCGCCGGGCCACGCCCGGCGAGCGCAGCGGCCTGTGTCAGACACCACGGCGCTTGAAGGGTTCCGCCGGCCATGGGCCGGCGCTACCAAGCAACAGAAAACGCCGCGATCCCGGTTGGGACCGCGGCGTTTTCATTAAGTGAACTGCATGACGGTCTCGCGGGGCGTTTTCAGTCTGGACCTGCGGCAGGTGGGTCAGGCAGAGGCTGCCGACTTCACCGCATCTGACAGGCGATCCAGCGTCTCCTGCATCAGCGTGGCTTCGTCGGCCTCCACGGTGACGCGCACCACCGGCTCGGTGCCGGACGGACGCAGGAACGCGCGTCCGCGGCCGGCCACCGCGTGCTGTGCGTCAGCCAGCGCCGACTGCACGCTGTCGGCCTGCACCGTGGCCTTGGCCGAGACATCGCCCAGGCGCACGTTGACGGTCTTCTGCGGCACCTTGGCCAGCGGCTGCAGCGCCTGCCGCAGGCTCTGACCAGTGCGGCGCAACGCTACCAGCACCTGCAGGGCGCTGACGATGCCATCGCCGGTGGTTGCCCGATCCAGGCACAGCAGGTGGCCGGAGGCTTCGCCACCGAGCACGCCGCCGCCTTCGACCAGCGCCTGGTGGACATAGCGATCGCCCACGTTGCTGCGCACGAACGGGATCTGCAGTTCGCCGAGCGCCTTTTCCAGGCCGTAGTTGCTCATCAGCGTGCCGACCACCGGGCCGCGCAGGCGCCCGTCGGCCTGCCACGCACGGGCCAGGATGTAGAGCAGGTCGTCGCCGTCGACCGGGTTGCCCTGGTCGTCGGCCATCAGCACGCGGTCGCCGTCGCCATCGAAGGCGATGCCGAGGTCGGCACCGGTCTCGCGCACCTTGGCGGCCAGGTTGTCGATGTGGGTCGAGCCCACGCCGTCATTGATGTTGACGCCGTTGGGCTCGGCACCGATGCCGATCACTTCGGCGCCCAGCTCGCGGAACAGCAGCGGTGCGATCTGGTAGGTGGCACCGTGCGCACAGTCGAGCACCAGGCGCACGCCACGCAGGTCGAAAGTGCGCGGCACGCTGGCCTTGCAGAATTCGATGTAGCGGCCGACCGCTTCGCGCGCACGCGCGGCCTTGCCCAGCTTTTCCGATTCGGCCGTCAGGAACGGCACGTCCAGCGCGGCTTCCAGCGCCAGTTCGGTGGCATCGTCGAGCTTCTCGCCCTGGGCAGAGAAGAACTTGATGCCGTTGTCGTAGTGCGGGTTGTGCGAGGCACTGATGACGACGCCGGCATCCACGCCCAGGGTGCGGGTGAGGAAGGCCACCGCCGGGGTCGGCATCGGCCCCAGCAGCTGTACGTCGGCACCGGCGGCCACCAGGCCGGCTTCCAGTGCGGCTTCGAACATGTAGCCAGAAATGCGCGTGTCCTTGCCGATCACCACGATCGGGCGGCGGCCACCCGGGCCGCGCTGGTCGACCAGCACGCGGCCCAGCGCATTGCCCAGGCGCAGCACGAAGTCGGCCGAGATCGGGCTCTGCCCGACGCGGCCGCGGATGCCGTCAGTACCGAAGTACTTTCGGCCCGCCATCACGCCACCTCCGGCGCCGGCTGGCGGCCGAGCATGGCCAGCAGGTCGGACAGGCGGTCACGCATTTCACGGCGGTCACAGATCTGGTCGATGGCGCCGTGCTCCAGCAGGAACTCGGAGCGCTGGAAGCCTTCAGGCAGCTTTTCGCGCACGGTCTGCTCGATCACGCGCGGGCCGGCGAAGCCGATCAGCGCCTGCGGCTCGGCGATGTTGATGTCACCCAGCATGGCGAACGAGGCCGACACGCCACCGGTGGTCGGATGGGTCAGCACCGAGATGTACGGCAGGCCGGCTTCGCGCAGCTTGCCCAGCGCGGCCGAGGTCTTGGCCATCTGCATCAGCGAGAACAGGCCTTCCTGCATGCGCGCGCCGCCGCTGGCGGAGAAGCACACGTAGGGTGCACCGATCTCGACGGCGGTTTCAGCGGCAAGCGCGAAGCGCTCACCGACCACCGAACCCATCGAGCCGCCCATGAAGGCGAAATCGAAGGACGAGGCGACCAGAGGACGGCCCTTGAGCAGGCCGCGCATGGCGATCAGCGCGTCGTACTCACCGGTGTTCTTCTGCGCGATCTTGATGCGCTCGCTGTACTTCTTCTGGTCCTTGAACTTCAGCAGGTCGGTCGGGCCCAGGCGGGCACCGATCTCGGTGGTGCTGTCGGCGTCGAACAGGGCCGCCAGGCGCGCGCGGGCGCGGATCGCCATGTGGTGACCGCACTTCGGGCAGACCTCCAGGTTCTCTTCCAGCTCGGGGCGGTACAGCGCGCTGCCGCAGCTGCTGCACTTTTCCCACAGGCCCTCGGGGACGCTGCGCTTCTTGCTGGGGGTGTTGTCGGTGCGGATGCCGGACGGCATCAACTTGCTGAGCCAACTCATGCGGGAGGACACTTCCGTTCAGGGCGGCCCGAGGGCCGCAAAGGCGGACAGTCTAGCTCTGCTGCGCCCCACCGTGCACCCCTTGCGGGGAACGGGCCGGCAGGAAAAAACCATGCTGGGACGTACGTTTAGCGTCGGTAGCGGGGGGGCCCCCCGCCCGGGGGGGGGGGCCACGCCGCCCCGGCGCGCGGCGCGGCGCCGGCCCCCCCCCCAGCACCACCCCCCCCCCCCCCCCGGCGCGCGCGCCCCCCCCCCCCCCCCCCCCCCCCCCCCCCGCCCCCCCCCCCCCCGGCCCCCCCCCCCCCCCCCCCCCCCCCCCCCCCCCCCCCCCCCCCCCCCCCC
>NZ_JBXFWG010000055.1:0-25581 GCF_056854535.1 Stenotrophomonas sp. STEN054
CCGCGGGGTCGGCGCACGCCGCCTGCGCCCCCCCCCCGGGCCCCCGCGCGGGCGGCCGGCCCGCGGCAAACCGGTGGGGGGGGGGGCGCCGGGGGGCCTAGCCCCGGCGAGCGCAGCGGCCTGGGGCAACCTGCTCAGCGCTGGCCGAACAGGTGCTTGCGCTCTTCCTCGCTCATCGGCTTGCCGGCGTTGGGGTTCACCTGCTTGCTCAGGGCATAGGCGCGCTGGGTGGCCGGGCGCGCGGCAATGGCATCGTGCCAACGCTTCAGGTTCGGGAAGGCGGCGAAATCGACCGGAATCCTGTCGTAAGCGCCAATCCACGGGTAGCTGGCCATGTCGGCGATGGTGTATTCATCGCCCGCCAGGAAGGCGTGATCGGCCAGGCGCTTGTCCATCACCCCGTGCAGGCGGCGCACTTCGTTGTCATAGCGCTCGACGGCATAGGGGATTTTTTCCGGCGCGTAGACGTTGAAGTGGCCCATCTGGCCGCTCATCGGGCCCAGCCCGGCCATCTGCCAGAACAGCCATTCCAGGGCGGTAACGCGGCCGCGCGGGTCGCTGGGCAGGAACTGGCCGGTCTTTTCGGCCAGGTACAGCAGGATCGCGCCGGACTCGAACACGCTCTGCGGGGCGCCGCCATCGGCCGGGGCATGGTCGACGATAGCCGGCATCTTGTTGTTGGGCGAAATGGCCAGGAATTCCGGCTTGAACTGGTCACCCGAGCCGATGTTGACCGGGTGGATGCGGTATTCCAGGCCGGCTTCCTCCAGCAGCAGGGTGACTTTGTGGCCGTTGGGGGTGGGCCAGTAATACAGGTCGATCATGGCGTCGGCTCGGGTGTCCGAAAGGAACCTGAAGTCTAGTGCGTGCGTTGGCTTGGCACCGTCATGGTGGCCCGGTAACCTCGCCTCTCCCTCGAAACGCAGCATCCCCCGCATGAGTGCAAACCGCCTGCCGCCCTCCCCGCTCTCCAACCTGATCTTCGCCTCGCGCTGGCTGCAGCTGCCGCTGTACCTGGGCCTGATCGTGGCGCAGTGCGTCTATGTGTTCCTGTTCGGCAAGGAACTGTGGCACCTGATTTCGCATTCGGCCTCGATGGGCGAGCAGCAGATCATGCTGATCGTGCTGGGCCTGATCGACGTGGTGATGATTTCCAATCTGCTGGTGATGGTGATCGTGGGCGGTTATGAGACCTTCGTGTCGCGCCTGCGCCTGGAAGGCCACCCGGACCAGCCGGAATGGCTGAGCCACGTCAACGCCAGCGTGCTGAAGGTGAAGCTGGCGATGGCGATCATCGGCATCTCCTCGATCCACCTGCTGAAGACGTTCATCGCCACCGGCGCGCTGGGCGGCATCCCGCTGTGCACCCCGGAGCAGATGAACATCGCAGCCGCCAACATCGGCGCCTCCAAGTGCTCGATGCTGACCGCCGACGGCGTGCTGTGGCAGACCATCATCCACTGCGTGTTCATCCTGTCGGCGATCGGCATCGCCTGGACCGACAAGCTCATGTCTGGCGGCCACGACAAGGCCGACAGCCACGGAAAGACCGCCGAGCATTGACCTGACGAGGCGATGGCGACACCTGGTGTCGTCATCGCCTCTGGCCCGCCCTTGTACGCAAGGGCCGGCGGGATGCTAGATTGCACCCTCGCCGTTGCCGGCGGCGGCGTCGGGAAACGCCAGCCGCCACGCCCGGACCCCGGTCCCGGACATGCAGATCCACGGCTAACGTAACGTCGTCTTCTAAAGGGGAGCAGGATGTCGCACGTCACAACGATCGCTGCCGCGCGCCGGTGGATGCCGGTTGCCCTGGCACTGGCACTGGCTGCCTGTTCGGGCAAGGAAGAAACCCCGGCACCGGCCGCCGAAGGCGCTGCCGCACCCGCAACCACCCCGGCCGCACCGGCCGTGGCGGCGAAGGTGCAGTCGATGGGCACCGAACAGCTGCGCGATTCGGCCAGCCGTGCCCTGGCCGAGAACCGCATGTACGCGCCGGCCGGCGACAACGCCATCGAGTACTACCTGGCCCTGCGCGACAAGACGCCGGACGACGCCTCGGTGAAGAGCGCGCTGACCGACCTGCTGCCCTACACCTTGATTGCCGCCGAGCAGCACCTGGGCCGCGAGGACTTCAGCGAAGCCCAGCGCCTGGTGGCCCTGATCGAGAAGGTCGACCCGTCCGCGCCGGCCCTGCCGCGCCTGAAGGAAGGCCTGACCAAGGGCGTACAGGTGGCTGCCAAGCGCACCGAGGACGAGACCGCCAAGGTCAAGAAGGATGCCGAGGACCGCGCCAAGCAGCTGGTGGAACAGCAGCGCCTGGCCGAGCAGCGCGCCAAGGAAGCCGACGCGGCCAAGCAGATTGCCGCCCAGCAGGACGCGGCCCGCCGCGACAGCGAGCGCCAGGACGCCGAACGCCAGGCCGCCGCGCGTCGCGAGGCCGAGCAGAAGCAGCAGCAGGCCGCCGCCCAGCAGGCCAGCGCCGCGCGCGCCGCCGCTGCGACCGCCGCACCCACCCTGCGCCCGGTCAGCACCCCGGCCCCGCGCTACCCGGCCGAGGCCCTGCGCTCGGGCACCTCGGGCGAAGTGCTGGTGGAAATCACCGTCGGTACCGACGGCTCGGTGACCAACGCCCGCGTGCTGCGTGCGACGCCATCGCGCGTCTTCGACCGCGAAGCGCTGAACGCGGTGAAGCGCTGGCGCTTCGAACCGGTGGGCGCCCCGGTCACCACCCGCCGCACCCTGGTGTTCGCGCCGGGCGGCTGATCAGAGCTCCGGTAGCGCCGGGCCATGCCCGGCGGAGCACCATCACAAGGCCCGGAGCGATCCGGGCCTTGTTTGTTTCAGCGCTGGCCGTCGATCAGCTGCTGCAGCGCCGGATCACGCGCCTTCAGCACCTGGAAGAGGCCGAGCGCGTGCAATGCCGGTAACAGGCTGCGCAGATCGGTCTCGGCGGCCGCACGGGTGGCATCGCTGCCTCTCGGATCCTGCCAGTCGCGGACGCTGGCGAGGAACGCGCCGACGCTGCCCTTGCGCACGGTCAGCCCGTTCACCTGCACGTTGTCCTGCTGGTCGGGAAGGATGTCCTGCGGTTTCATGGGAAGTGCTCTCTGGGGATGGACGCCCAGTGTCAGGCTTGCGGCACGACCGTTCTGCCGTATAACTGCCAACTGATATGGCAGACCAGCCAACTCCGACACCCATGATCGAACCCGCATTGGCCGACGCTGGCAGCGGGCAGTGGCTGCTGGGCGCGCAGCTGGCAATGACAGGACCACGCCGCACCGCGCGGCACCGGCACGCACGCGGACAGTTGCTGGGTGCACATCGCGGCCTGCTGCGCATTGAAGTGGGTAACCATCACTGGCTGTTGCCGGCCGGTCACGTTGCCTGGGTACCGCCTGATCTACCGCACGCGCTGGCCAGCATCGGTGCCTTCGATGGCTGGAGCCTCTACTTCAGTACTTCGGCCTGCAGCGCATTGCCAGCTGCGCCGTGTGTATTCCAGCCCAGCGTGTTGCTGCAGGCGGCTGTAACGCGCGCCCTGCAGTGGCCGCAGGGCGCTCTGGAGGATGCGCAGCTGCGGCTGGCGGGCGTGATCGCCGACGAGATTGGCAGCGGCACTCCCCTGCCGCTTGCGCTGCCACAACCTCGCGACCGTCGCTTGCGGCGCATTGCCGCCGCACTGGCGCGCGCACCGCATCACAACCGCAGCGTTGAAGACTGGGCGCTTGCCAGTGCGCTGTCCGGCCGCAGCCTGGCCCGCCATTGGCTGGCCGAAACAGGCATGACGCTGGGCCAGTGGCGGCAGCGCCTTCGGGTGCTTCTGGCGCTGCCGCGTCTGCTGGCGGGAGAAACGGTCATCGAAGTCGCGTTGTCGATGGGCTATGACACGCCCAGTGCGTTCATTGCAGTGTTCAAGCGCGAGATGGGGGTGACGCCTGCGCGCTATCGCGTACGGTGAAGCTCGTCATGGCGGGTCGGAAAACTACGAGGCCCGGCATGACCGGGCCTCGCTGCACATCCGCCGGGCGTGGCCCGGCGCTACCGGTCGCGGTCAGCCGGAGATGGCCAGGCGCTCCTGGTGGTAGCGGCGCACGGCGGCGAACCACAGGATCGCGGCCAGGCCGAGGCTGGCGCCCAGGTAGACCGCCCAGATGGTCGGGGTGATCACTTCGTGGCGGATCACCTTCAGCAGCATCTGGTTCTGCGACAGGAACGGCACGGCGTACTGCCACAGCTGGCTCTTCACCGGGTAGGCCATCAGCGCGTAGCCCGGCAGCATCGGCAGCAGCACCAGCCAGGTCATGTGGCTCTGGGCTTCCTTCATGCTCTTGGCCGCAGCCGACAGGTAGGTCAGCAGCGAGGTGCCGATCAGCAGCATCGGCAGCATCACCAGCAGCATCTGCACCATCGAGAGGATGTTCATGTTGAGCTGCCGGCCGACGTTGCCGGAGGCGAACTGGGCGCTGACCTTGAACGCGACCAGTGTCAGCAGCAGCGACACGAACCCGACCACGCAGGCGGCGCCGATCTTGCCGCTGACGATCGCGCTGCGCGAGCCCGGCGTGGCCAGCAACGGCTCCAGCGACTGCCGCTCACGTTCGCCGGCGGTGGTGTCCATCACCAGATACGCGCCACCGATGAACGAGGTCAGCGTCAGCAGCACCGGCAGCAGCATCGACAGCATCATGCCGCGCTTGGCTTCGGTACTGGCCATGTCCTGGGTAGCCATGTCCAGCGGTCGTGCGACTTGCGCATCGACGCCACGGGCCATCAGGCGCAGGGCCCCCACCTGCCCGTTGTAGGTGGACAGCGCCGCCTGCAGGCGCGCCGTGGGCACCTCGGCGGCACGCCGCGTGCTGTCACGGATCACTTCCACCAGCGCCGGCTTGCCATCGGCCCAGTCCTTGCCGAAATCCGCGCTGATGCGCAGCGCCACGTCGATGTCCTGGGCGCGGATCGCTTCGGCCAGGTCCTTCGGTGCCGCAGTCGCGTTCAGGCCCTGCGCGCCGAGGAAACGGACCAGGTTCGGGGCGTGCTCGGCACCGATCGTGGGGATGTCCAGCGGCTGTTCGATCTGCGTGCGGAAGCGGCTTTCCGACAGCTTGCCCATGCCCAGAATCAGCAGCGGGTACAGCAGCGGGCCGAACAGCAGGGTCAGCGCCAGGGTGCGGCGGTCACGCGAGAGGTCGCGCAGTTCCTTGCGCAACACCGTCATCAGGGTCGACATCATGCTCATGCGTGCAGGCCCTCTTCGCTGCCGATCAGTTTCACGAACGCGTCTTCCAGGTTGGTTTCGCCGGCCTGCGCGCGTAGTTCATCGGCACTGCCGGCGGCCATCACGGTGCCCTTGGCGATGATGACGATGTGGTCACACAGCGCACCCACCTCCTGCATGATGTGGCTGGACAGGATCACGCAGCGGCCTTCCTCGCGCAGGCCCAGCAGGAACCGGCGCAGGGCGCGGGTGGTCATCACGTCGAGGCCGTTGGTGGGTTCATCGAGGATGACGTTGCGCGGGTCATGCACCAGCGCGCGGGCGATGGCGGTCTTGGTGCGCTGGCCCTGCGAGAAGCCATCGGTCTGGCGGTCGAGGATGTCGGCCATGTCCAGCGCGTGCGACAGCACCTCGATGCGTTCGCGGATGCGCTGCGCCGACAGGCCGTGCAGTTCGCCGAAGTAGGTGATGTTCTCGCGCGCGGTCAGGCGCTTGTAGACGCCGCGTGCATCGGGCAGCACGCCCAGGTGGCGGCGCACCTCGATCGGATCGCGGGCGGCATCGATGCCATCGACGGTGATGCTGCCCTGGTCGGGCGTCATCAGCGTGTACAGCATGCGCATGGTGGTGGTCTTGCCGGCGCCGTTGGGGCCGAGCAGTCCGGTGATCTGGCCATCGGCGGCGCGGAAGCCGACGTTGGCCACTGCCTGGACGCGACCGGTGCGGGTGTCGAAGGCCTTGTGCAGGTTGTCGGCGACGATCATGGGGTCCATCCGTTGAACGAGGTGAACGCCGGCACGTGGCTCAGCGTGTCCAGGCAGCTGGCGTCGAGCGCCTTGGCATCGTTGGCATCGATGAACTGGCCCAGCAGGCGCGGCATGCAGCCAGCGGTGAGGGTGCCGTGGCCCTGGCCGCGGGCGACCAGCGCGCGGCCGTTGGGCAGGCCCTTGAGCACCTGTTCGGCGTAGCGCGGCGGAGTCACCGGATCCAGTTCGCCGGACAGCAGCAGCACCGGCAGGTCGCTCTTCAGCGGTGCGGTGAGCGTTGCCGCCGCCGGCTGGTGCGGCCACACCGGGCAGGCGGCGAAGAACGCACGCGCCGCTTCCGGGCCGAACAGATCATCGTCGCTGGCGGCCGGCGCCTGGTAGCGCGGTGCATCCTCGCTGCAGATGACCGACCACTGCATGCCACGGTTGATCTGGAAATCCATGGTGCGGGTCGCGCCGCGCGCCAGCGAAGCCAGCGGCGCGTAGCGGCCCTGTGCGGCTTCATCCAGCACCAGCGGCAGCAGCGAGGAATACTCGGGCACGTACGAGAAAGCGAAGGCCAGGCCGACCACGCTGTCCGGGGTCAGCACGTCCTGGCGCGGTGCGTTGGTGCCCGGGTCACGGTAATCGACGGTGACCGGTGCGCGGCGCAGGGTGTCGACCACGCTGCGCAGCTGGGTGCGGGTATCGACCGGGAAGCGCTTGCTGCAGGCGGCATCCTTGCGGCACTGCGCGGACTGCAGGGTGATGGCGTTGTCGAAGGTGTTGGCGAACTCGCCGCCGACCACCAGATCGTTGGGCACGACGCCGTCGATGACCAGGCTGCGGGTGCGCTGCGGGTAGGCGATCGCGTAACGCTGGGCCACGCGCGTGCCGTAGGAGCCGCCGACCAGGTTCAGTTTGTCCACGCCCAGCGCCTGGCGCACCGCGTCCAGATCGGCGATGGCCTCGGCGGTGGTGTAGAAGCGCGCATCGGCGCGCCCCTGCAGCGATGCCGCACACTGCTGCGCGTAGTCGCGCAGCAGCGCCTCGCTCGGCGCCGCGTCCTCGTCCATCTGCAGCGGCTTGCCGTCCGCGCCCAGGCAGCTGAGCGGATTGGAGCCGCCGGTGCCGCGCTGGTCGATCAGGAACACATCGCGCTGCTTGCGCACCTGGCGCAGGGCCGTATCGACGATGACCGCCACTTCGCTGGCCGCCTGGCCGGGGCCGCCGGCGAGGAAGAACACAGGGTCAGGCTGGCCGTTGCCGCTGTCATCCGATTCCAGCCAGGCAATGCGCAGGTCGATCCTGCGGCCGTCGGGATGGGCGCGGTCTTCGGGCACCTGCAGCGTGCCGCACTGGGCTTCGACGTTGGCGCTGGCGCCGACCGTGGTCAGCGTGCACGGGCGGAACTCGATCGCCCCGTAGCGCTGGCTCGGCGTGTCGTTGCCGTCGGCGGCACCGGGAGCGGTTGCACTGCAGCCGGCAAGCATCGCGCCGGCAAACAGCATGCTGGCCGATCGCCTGGCCAGTCGGAAATGGTGTTTTTGCATCGTGCTTGGTTCCCCTGGAGGACGTTCCTGTCGACCACGACGCAGCGCCGCGGCAGATGTGACTCATTCTTCGAACAAACTTACACGGCCCCGGTGCTGGCGGCGATGGGCAATCGCGCTAGTCCGTTTCGGCAGCCAAGACCAGGCGATCACGGCCTTCGGCCTTGGCCCGGTACAGCGCGGCATCGGCGCGGGCGATCAGCCCGGCCAGATCGCTATGCCCGTCATCCATGGCCAGGCCGATGCTGGCGGTCACCGCCACTGGACCGGTGCCCAGCGGCGCCGGCCTTTGCTGCAGCGCATGACGGATGAGCGTGGCCAGGCGCTCCGCTTCGCCGGCGCTACCAGGCAGCAACAGCAGGAATTCTTCGCCGCCATAGCGGCTGAGCAAATGCACGTGGCCGCGTGCGCAGTGCTCCAGCACGCCGGTGAGATGCTGCAGCACCTGGTCGCCGGCCAGATGCCCCCAACGGTCATTGATGGCCTTGAAGTGGTCCACGTCCAGCAGCAGCACCGCCAGCGGGCGCTGCAGGCGGCGCACCTGCTGCAGCTGGTCGGTCCCGTCGGCCAGCACCGCGCTGCGGTTGAGCAGGCCGGTGAGGCCATCGGTACGGGCGGCGCGGCGCAGGTCCACCAGCAGGCGTTCGAGCAGCAGCAGGACCAGCGCGAAGCAGCGCGCCAGCTCCAGCATGATTCCGGCCAGGTAAGTGAGGAACATCGGCGAGCCCGCACGCATGATGTCCCCGCCCGCATCGGCATCGGCGGGCAGGAACAGGCGCACGACGTAGACCACCGCTTCGGCGAGGAACACCGCCGCCGCCAGCCGGCAGCTGATGCGCTGTGCCGGCGGTGCATGGCGCAGCAGCAGCGCGGCGATCCAGCTGTTGATGATGATCGCGAAGACGCTGAACACGTGCAGGCGCACGTCCAGGCTGGGCCAAGGCACCAGGAACAGGAAGATGCCGGCCATGAAGGCCGCGACCAGGCCCAGCGCGCGCCACAGCGGCATCGGCTGGCCCAGGTGCAGGGCCATGCCCAGCAGCATCAGCACACTGGAAGCGGCCATCGCCGCATTGCCACCGAGGATGGCCGGCACCTGCGGCAGCCAGGGGCGCAGCCCCATCAGGATCACGCCCAGGGTCAGCAGCCACAGGCTGGCCGTCCACAGGCGCAGTACCGGTTGCCCACGCAACACCACCAGCAGCAGCGAAAAGCCCGTTGCGATGCCGGCGCACAGCAGCAGGCCAAGTACACCGATGGTGGGAAGGTCCAGGGACATGCGGTCCGTGCGTGCCGGGCAATGCCTGCATCCTAGCGCGTTCTGGCGAAACCGCTGTCGCAGCGCGGCCGAGCGCATGTCCGCAGCGGGCGGAGTTTGCGGCGCACTTCGCATGGAAACGGTTAACACGTTCGCATTCGCGCACTTTTAGGAGTGGTTGCATGGTCGTGGCTGCCACCGGTGTGGAGACTGCCCGCTCTTCCACACCTTCAGGGATGCACCCCATGCAAACACGCCTCCTCCTCGCCGTCGCTGCGGCGCTGACCGCAGGCCTGTTCCTGCCGGGCAACGCACAGGCGCACGGCACGCTGTCCAAGCCGATGAGCCGCATCTACGCGTGTTACCACGGCAATCCGGAGAATCCGACCAACCCCGCCTGCGCCGCCGCCAAGGCCGTGGGCGGAGCCCAGCCGTTCTACGACTGGGCGGGCATCAACCAGGCCCACGCCAACGGCAACCACCAGGCGGTGGTGCCCGATGGCCAGCTGTGCAGCGGTGGCAACAGCAAGTACCGCGGCCTGGACCTGGACCGCAGCGACTGGACGACCTCACCGATCCGTGCCGATGCCAATGGGCGCTACACCTTCGAGTTCCTGGCGCCGGCGCCGCACGCCACCCGCGAGTGGAAGTTCTACGTCACCCGTGATGGCTGGAAGGCCAGCGACGGCCTGCGCTGGTCGGACCTGGAAGCGTTCTGCACGCTGGGCGACGTGCCGCTGTCCGAGGGTGGGGTTTACAAGCTTGACTGCCCGCTGCCGCAGCGCAGTGGCCAGCACGTGATCTACAACACGTGGCAGCGTTCGGATTCACAGGAGGCGTTCTACACCTGTTCCGATGTCCGGTTCGAAGGCGGTGATGGGACCCCGCCGCCGCAATGGCAGGATGCCGGTGCGGTGACCGCGCGCGGCGCGTTGGAGGTGGGAACCACGGTGTCGCTGCGCGTGTTCAACGCGGCCGGCAACGATGTGGAGCAGGTGAACGTGGTACTGGCCAGTGGCCAGACCGCACCGACGCAGTGGCCGGTGGTGCTGGCGCGCAAGGTCAATGGCGATGCTGCGCAGGCGCGGGTGGGCATTCTGCGCGATGGCGTGATCACGCCCGTGGCCTCGGCAACCGAGAACCGCGTGTACCTGCGTCCGGGGCATCGCTTCCAGCTGGACACCAAGGTGCCTGATCCGGTGGACCCGCCGCCGGGCGACTACGATTACATCTATCCGGCGGGCATCGGCAGCTACATTCCCGGGCAGACCGTGGTGAAGGGCACCGATGGCTTGCTGTATGCCTGCCGCCCGTTCCCGGAAGGCGCATGGTGCAACGTCAACGCCGAGCCGTACCGGCCTGGCGTGGGCTCGGCCTGGCGCGATGCCTGGATTCCGTACTGAGCCGGCAAATGTCGAATCGGGGATGCCGGCCAGCGGCCGGCACCACCCGCGCCCGTGGCGGGCCCTTACTTGCTGCTGACGTACTTCTCGCGGCGGATCTGCGGGTTGCCGAGTCCGGCTTCCTTCAGCGCCTCGGCGCAGGCATCGACCATGTCCGGGTTGCCGCACAGGTAGGCGATGTCGGTGGCCGGGTCCGGCGTGAAGCCTGCCAGGGCCTGCTGCACGTAGCCGTGGTGCACGTCCGGGTGCGGATCGGCCGGCAGTTCGCGCGACAGGCACGGCACATAACGGAAGTTCGGGTGCTTTTCGGCGAAGCTGTAGAAATCTTCGCTGTACAGCAGCTCGCCCGGGCTGCGCGCGCCCTGCAGCAGGACCACCTGCACGCCGCGCTCGGCCATGGCTGTCTCCAGCAGCGGCAGCATCGACCGGTACGGGGTGACGCCGGTGCCGGTGGCGATCAGCAGGTAGCGGGCATTGTGGTCGCCGGGGTGCAGGCAGAAGCGGCCGTACGGGCCGGACGCACTGACCTGGCCGCCGAGGTCCAGCGCCTCGAACAGGGCCGTGGCGGCGCCGCCGGGCACGAAGCTGACGGCGATATCCACCGCCTCGCCCGGGCCCAGCGCGTGGTCATGGATAGTCGCCAGCGAGTAGCTGCGCTTGGTTTCGGTGCCATCGGCGTAGCTGAAATGGACCTGGATGAACTGGCCGGGCTGGAAATCCAGCGGCTGGCCGTCATCACGCACGAACTGGTAGTGGCCGACGGTGGGCGCCAGCATGCGGCGGCCGACCAGCTTGATGGGGAATTGGACAGGCACGACTTTTCGGGACAGTGTGTAGCCGGGGCAAGCCCTCGGGGTCTTCTATAATAGCCCCTCCCCGCCCCTCTCCAGCGCCAGCCCATGGGCGCGAAGGCTGCAAGCTTGGCTTCCCTGAACGATACGGCGCCCGCCCTGCGCGTGCGCGACCTGCGCAAGACCTATGACAACGGCACCCAGGCCCTGAAAGGGGTTTCCCTGGAGGTCGCCCCGGGCGATTTCTTCGCCCTGCTCGGCCCCAACGGCGCCGGCAAGTCCACCCTGATCGGCATCATCAGCTCCCTGGTCAACCTCAGCGAGGGCCAGGTGGAAGTGTTCGGCAGCGACCTGGTGCGCAACCGCAGCGCCACCATGCGCCTGATCGGCCTGGTGCCGCAGGAAATCAACTTCAACCTGTTCGAGAAGCCCTTCGACATCCTGGTCAACTACGCCGGTTTCTACGGCGTGGCCCGCGAGGAAGCGGAGAAGCGCGCCGAAGAGGAACTGAAGCGCGCGCACCTGTGGGAAAAGGCGCAGGTGATGAGCCGCACCCTGTCCGGTGGCATGAAGCGCCGCCTGATGATCGCCCGCGCGATGATGACCCGCCCGCGCCTGCTGATACTCGACGAGCCGACCGCCGGCGTGGACATCGAGATCCGCCGCGACATGTGGCGGGTGCTGAAGGAGATCAACGCCGCCGGCACCACGATCATCCTCACCACCCACTACCTGGAAGAGGCCGAGTACCTGTGCCGCAACCTGGCCATCATCAACCACGGCCAGATCGTCACCCAGGGCCCGATGCGTACCCTGCTGGCCAAGCTCGATGTGGAAGGCTTCCTGCTGGACATCGACGGTGACCTGCCCGCGCAGCTGCCGGTGATCGAGGGTGCGACCCTCACCGCGCCGGACCCGCACACTCTCGACATCGACATGCCGCGCGCCATGGACCTCAACCGCGTGTTCGCCACGCTGAACGAGTCCGGCATCCGCGTGCGTTCGATGCGTACCAAGAGCAACCGCCTGGAGGAACTGTTCGTGCGCCTCACCGGCAACCAGGAGACCTCCGCATGAGCGGCACCCCGAACACGCCCGCTGCGCCGATCACCGACGCCCAGCGCAACCGCATCGCCCTGATGACCATCGTGCGCCGCGAAGTGGCGCGCATCCTGCGCATCTGGGGCCAGACCCTGGTGCCGCCAGCGATCACCATGACCCTGTACTTCCTCATCTTCGGCGGCCTGATCGGCTCGCGCGTGGGTGACATGGGTGGCTACAGCTACATGCAGTTCATCGTGCCGGGCCTGGTGATGATGAGCGTGATCCAGAACAGCTACGGCAACATCAGCTCCTCGTTCTTCGGCGCCAAGTTCGGCCGCCACGTGGAGGAACTGCTGGTGAGCCCGATGCCGAACTGGGTGATCCTGTGGGGCTATGTGGCCGGTGCGGTGCTGCGCGGCCTGATGGTCGGCGTGATCGTGCTGATCATCGCCATGTTCTTCACCCCGGTGCGCATCCCGCACCCGCTGGTGACGCTGACCACGGTGATCCTGGGCGCGACGATCTTCTCGCTGGCCGGCTTCATCAACGCGGTGTACGCCAAGAAGTTCGATGACGTGGCGATCGTGCCGACCTTCATCCTGACCCCGCTGACCTACCTGGGCGGCGTGTTCTATTCGGTGAAGCTGCTGCCGGGCTGGGCCGAGGCGGCCACGCACGCCAACCCGATCTTCTACATGGTCAATGCATTCCGCTATGGCCTGCTGGGCAGCAGCGACGTGCCGGTGTGGGTGGCCTATGCGTTGATGCTCGGCTTCGTGGTGGTGCTGACGGCGCTGGCGCTGTGGCTGCTGCGCCGTGGCGTGGGCATGCGCAGCTGAGGGGTGCCTGCAGGGCCTGCGGCCCTGCACCCGCTGCAGGCCGGAGCAACGTCAACTGCTGGCATTCCGTGGGTTGGCGGGTTGGACAGTAGATCCACGCCATGCGTGGATGAGGCGTAATCCTGTAGAGCCGAGCCTATGCCCGGCTCTTTTTTTGCCTGCGATCTCCGGCACAATCGCTGGAAGACTTCCCCCAGGAAACGGTGAACGTGCAATGCGCATCCTGATTCTCGGCGCCGGTGGTACCGGCGGTTACTTCGGCGGCCGCCTCGCGCAGGCCGGCGTGGACGTGACCTTCCTGGTCCGCCCGACCCGCGCCAGCCAGCTGGACCGCGATGGCCTGGTCATCCGCAGCCCCGTAGGCGATGCCAGCTTCCCGGTGCAGCACGTCACTGCCGACGCCCTGCCCGCGCTTGCCGCGCAGCAGCCCTTCGACCTGGTCATCCTCAGCTGCAAGGCCTACGATCTGGACAGCTCGATCGATGCCATCGCACCGGCCGTGGGCGCCCGCACCAGCGTGCTGCCCATCCTCAACGGCCTGCACCACTACGGCGCCCTGGATGCACGCTTCGGCCGCGAGGCCGTGCTCGGCGGACTGTGCTTCATCAGCGCCACCAAGGCGCCCGATGGCGCGGTGCTACACCTGGGCAAGCCGGCAAAGCTGACCTTCGGCGAGCGCGGCGGTGGTGCGATCTCCGACCGCGTGCGTGCCTTCGCCGCTGCCTGCGCGCAGGCCAACCTGGACCACCTGGCCAGCGAGCAGATCGGCCAGGAGCAGTGGATCAAGTACACCTTCCTGACCGCGCTCGCGGCGGCCACCTGCCTGCTGCGCGCGGACATTGGCACCATTGTCGCCACCGATGATGGCGAGGCGATCGTGCGCGGCCTGTACGACGAGTGCCTGGCCGTGGCCGAGGCGGCCGGTGAGCCGGTGCCGCAGGCCGCGCAGGACACCGCGCGCGGCACCCTGACCCAGGCAGGATCTGCGCTGAAAGCCTCGATGCTGCGCGACCTGGAAGCTGGCCAGCAGGTGGAAGCCGCGCACATCGTCGGTGACATGCTGGTGCGCGCACGCAAGGCCGGGCAGGAAGCACTGCTGCTGCAGGTGGCCTACAGCAGCCTGCAGGCCTACCAGGCGCAGCGCAGCGCGTGATGGCATCGCCCGAGCCACTGCCGTCGCCGGTGCTGATCCTCGGCATGGGCTGGAGTGGGCGCGTGCTCGCCGCGAAGCTGCGGGCACGTGGCGCGCAGGTGTCGGGCACGGTGCGCGATCCGTCGTCGACAGTGTCCGGCGATCGACTGCAGCGCCACCGCCTGCACGCCGATGCCTCGCCGTCAGTGGCGCTGCTGGAGGCCATCGCACAGGCGCAGGCCGTGCTGTGCAGCGTGCCGCCGGATGCGCAGGGCGATCCTGCACTGCGCCAGCTGCTGCCCGCGCTGCAGGCCAGCCCGGCGCTGCGGTGGGTGGGGTATCTGTCCTCGACGTCGGTCTACGCCGACCGCGGCGGTGGCTGGGTAGACGAACGCAGCGAGGCCGATGCGAGCGAAACCGCTGGCGTGCAGCGCCGCCTGGCCGAAACGCAGTGGCGGGCCTTGGCCGAAGCGCGTGGCATCGCCTCGGCGGTGTTCCGTCTGCCGGGGCTGTATGGCCCTGGCCGCAATGCGCTGCTGCAGTTGGCCGAGCGTCGCGCACGCCATGTCGTACGGCCCGGACTGGTGTTCAACCGACTGCATGTAGAGGATCTGGCGGCGGTGGTCATCGCGGCAATGCAGCGGCCGACGCGGGATGGATTGTACCTGCCTGCCGATGACGAACCGGCGCCACCGCAGGATGTGCTGGCCTATGCCGCGCGGCTGGGTGGGTTCACGCTGCCGCCGGCAGTGGCATGGGATGACCCGGCGGTGAGCGCGACGCTGCGGCGCTTCTACGCCAGCAGCAAGCGCATCGACAGCCGCGGTACGCGCGCGGCGCTGGGGTGGGCGCCGACGTTCGTGACGTACCGGGAAGGACTGGAGGCGCTGGCCGCTTCGCTCGCCGCGCATGGCCCGGCGCTACCGCGCGACGTCTGATTCCCAGCGCTGCGCTCGCCGGGCGTGGCCCGGCGCTACCGTCCTGCGTCCACCGCTCTTGTAGAGCCGAGCCCATGCTCGGCTTGCGGCAGCCGAGCATAGGCTCGGCTCTACCGGATCAGCCTGCATCAGGCAGGCGGAAGAACGTGCGCGTCGCGGCGGTGGCATTGGCTGCAGTCACAGCCACGTCTTCGCCACGGTCGCGGGCAAGTTCTTCGACGATGTGCGAAAGGAACATCGGTTCGTTGCGGCGGTCCTTCGGCATCGGCTTCAGCGTGCGCGGCAGCAGGTACGGCGCGTCGGTCTCGATCATCAGGCGGTTGGCCGGGATGTTCTTCACCAGCTCGCGCAGGTGCGCGCCACGCCGCTCGTCGCACAGCCAGCCGGTGATGCCGATGTACCAGTCCTGGTCCAGATAATCGAACAGCTCGTCACGTTCCCCGGTGAAGCAGTGCACCACTGCTGGGCCGAGGCGGCCTTCGAAGTTCTTCATCTGCGCCATGAAATCGGCATGCGCATCGCGCTGGTGCAGGAACAGCGGCTTGCCGTTGTCCGCGGCCAGCTGCAGCTGGCGCTCGAACGCGCGGTGCTGGGCCGGGCGCGGCGAGAAATCGCGGAAGTAGTCCAGCCCGCACTCCCCCACCGCCACTACTTCCGGGTGGGCATGCAGCGCGCGCATCTCGGCATCGCATTCCTCGGTGTATTCCACCGCGTGGTGCGGGTGCACGCCGGCGGTGGCGTACAGGAAACCGGGGTGCTGCTGGGCCAGCTGCACGGCCAGCGGCGAATGCTCGCGGCTGGCGCCGGTGATGACCATCTGCACCACGCCGGCCTGCCGTGCGCGGTCCAGGACGGCATCGCGGTCGCGGTCGAAGGAGTCGTGGGTCAGGTTGGCGCCGATATCGATCAGGTGCATGGTCATCGCGGGGGAAAAGTGCCCGCGCATTGTACCCGCGCCGGCCATGGCCCCTTATCCTTTGCACATGAACGCCCCGCTCTTTCCGATTTCCCCGCTGCTGCCGCAGATCCAGCAGCACCTGGCCGCGCAGCCGCGGCTGGTGCTGGAAGCGCCACCTGGCGCTGGCAAGACCACCCAGGTGCCGCTGGCCCTGCTCGATGCGCCGTGGCTGCAGCGGCGCAGGATCATCCTGCTGGAACCGCGCCGTGTGGCCGCACGCAGCGCCGCGTTGTTCATGGCCCGGCAGCTGGGCGAAGAGGTGGGCGGCACCGTCGGCTACCGTATCCGCTTCGAGAACAAGGTCTCGGCGCGTACCCGCATTGAAGTCGTCACCGAAGGCATCCTGACCCGCATGCTGCAGGACGATCCGATGCTGGAAACGGTTGGCGCGATCCTGTTCGACGAATTCCACGAGCGCCATCTCAGTGGCGACCTTGGCCTGGCCCTTGCGCTGGACGTGCAGGCGCAGCTGCGCGACGACCTGCGCCTGGTGGTGATGTCGGCCACGCTGGACGGCGAGCGGCTTGCCCGCTTCCTCGATGCGCCGCGCCTGAGCAGCGAAGGTCGGAGCTACCCGGTGGCGGTCAGCCATTTCCCGGCGCGCCGCGATGAGGCGCTGGAGCTGCAGGTGCGCCGCGCGGTGCAGCAGGCCGTGGCCGAGCACCCAGGCGACCTGCTGGTGTTCCTGCCCGGCCAGCGCGAGATCGCGCGCGTGCAGGCAGGCCTGCAGGAATCGCTGGACGGCAGCGTCGAGGTGCTGGCACTGCACGGCGAGCTGCCGGTGGAACAGCAGGCACGCGTGCTGCAGGTCGCCAGCGATGGCCGCCGCCGCGTGGTGCTGGCTACCAACGTGGCCGAATCCTCGGTGACGCTGCCCGGCGTACGCGTGGTGATCGACAGCGGCCAGGCGCGCGAGCCGCGCTACGACCCCAACAGCGGCTTCACCCGGCTGGACGTGGTGGCCATCGCGCAGGCGTCGGCCGACCAGCGCGCCGGTCGTGCCGGACGCGTGGCCGAGGGCGTGGCGTGGCGGCTGTGGCCGCAGTCGCAGCGGCTGGAGCCGCAGCGCCGCGCCGAGATCGACCAGGTGGAACTGGCCGGGCTGGCACTGGAACTGGCCGCCTGGGGCAGCAGTGACCTGCGTTTCCTCGACCCACCGCCCTCGGGCCCGATGGCCGCCGCACGCGAACTGCTGCAGCGCCTGGGGGCACTTTCGGACACCGGCGCGATCACCGCACTCGGCCGCCGCGTACTGGCGCTGGGCACCCACCCGCGCATGGCAGCGATGCTGCTGGCCGCGCCCGATGCGCGCGCACAGGCGCTGGCTGCCGATCTGGCCGCGCTGCTGGAAGCACGCGATCCGCTGCGCCAGGGCGGCGATGCGCTGGCCACACGCTGGCGTGCGCTGGCCGCGTTCCGCAATGGTCGCGCGCCGTCCGATGCCAATCGCAGTGGCCTGGCTGCCATCGATGCGGCCGCCAAGCAGTGGCGCCGACGCCTGCGCTGCGAGGCGACGCCGCCCGACAGCATCGAAGCGCATGAGCTGGGTGATCTGCTCGCCCACGCCTTCCCCGACCGCGTCGGTTTCCAGCACCCCAGCGATCCGCTGCGCTACCTGCTGGCCAACGGCCGCAGCGCGCGCCTGCATGAACTGAGCGACCTGCGCGGCGAGCCGTGGCTGGTGGTCAGCGAGCTGCGCTATGAAGCACGTGATGCCCTGCTGCTGCGCGCCGCGCCGGTGGATGAAAACGCGTTGCGCGCGGCATGGCCGCAGCGCTTCGTCACCGAAGACACCGTGCGCTGGGACAGCGAGCGCCGCGCCCTGGTGGCCCTGCGCGAGTCACGCTTCGATCGCATCGTGCTGGACAGCCGCTCGGCCGGCCGCGTCGACCCGCAGCACGCCGCGCAGGCACTGACCGATGCGGTGGCCGAGCTCGGCCTGTCCGCCCTGCCGTGGACCGAGGGCCTGCGCCAATGGCAGGCGCGGGTGGAATCGCTGCGCCGCTGGATGCCCGAACTCGGTCTGCCCGACTGCAGCGACGGCGCCCTGCTGGCCACGCGCGCGCACTGGCTGCAGCCGGCATTCGCCGGCAAGACGCGGCTGGATGCCCTGGACGAGAGCAGCTTCGGCGAAGCGCTGAAGTCACCGCTGGACTGGTCGCAGCGGCAGCTGGTGGAGCGCCATGCGCCGACCCGCATCACCGTGCCCTCGGGGCTGGAGCGGCCGATCAGCTACGCGCTGGACAGCGAGAGCGGCGAGCCGCTGCCGCCGGTGCTGGCGGTGAAGCTGCAGGAACTGTTCGGCCTGGCCGACACCCCGCGCATCGCCGATGGCCGCGTGCCGCTGACCCTGCACCTGCTGTCGCCGGGCGGCCGCCCGCTGCAGGTCACCCAGGACCTGCGCAATTTCTGGGAAAATACCTATGCCGAGGTGAAGAAGGAAATGAAGGGTCGCTACCCGCGCCATCCGTGGCCGGACGACCCGTGGACGGCGACGGCCACGCACCGGGCCAAGCCACGGGGGACCTGACGGATTGCGGTAGCGGCGGGGGGGGGGGGGGGGGGGGGGTGGATCAAAATGCGGGGGGTGTTTGGGCGGCCCGCCACCATGGTTTCCTGCCTGATCCTGAATGGACGGGGTAGCGTCACCGCATCGACTGCCCTGACTGACATACCGTTTACAGGCAGCACGACACACTGGACTTCGACCCGAGGCAAAGGACCCCACGCATGAGCAAGCTGACCGTTATCACCGACCGCGCCCTGGAGCGCGCCCTGGAACTGGCGCACAGCGCCGGCGACGGCCTGAAGAGCGCTGGTGGCAGCCTGCGCCATTTCGGCCCGCAGGCCAGCGACTGGATCAAGACCGGCGCCGCCGTGGGTGCGGTGAAGACCGGCAGCAAGGTCGCCACCAAGCTTGTGCGCCGCAACCCGGCCGTGGCCATCACCGCCGCTGCGGTGGGCGTGGGCCTGCTCGGCTATGCGCTGTACCGCAAGCAGCAGAAGAAGAAGGCTGCCAACGGCCAGGTGGTGAACGGGCAGGCCAAGCGCATCAACGCCCGTGACCGCCGCAACCACACCGTGGTGGACGAGCACAGCGACATCGGCAGCGATGCCTGAGTTCGGCCTGCGGGTCGGAGCCCTTTCTGTGGAAGGGGGCTGACCCCGATCCAGGGTCGAAGCCCTTCCTGTGGAAGGGCTCCGACCCTTTTCGTTTCTGCAGTCGTGCTCAGCCGATCTGACGCCAGTGCCCCGGCGGCAGGTCATCCAGCCGGTATGGCCCCATCGACACGCGCACCAGGCGCAGGGTCGGCAGGTTCACCGCCGCGGTCATCCGTCGCACCTGGCGGTTGCGGCCTTCACGGATCGTGATCGCCAGCCAGCTGTCCGGCACGGTCTTGCGGAAACGAACCGGCGGATCGCGCAGCCACAGCTCCGGCGCCGGATCGAGGCGCTCGATCTTCGCCGGTAACGTCGGACCATCGTTCAGGACCACGCCGTCGCGCAGCTGCTGCAGCTGCTCGTCGCTGGGCGTGCCTTCCACCTGCACCCAGTAGGTCTTGTCGGCCTTGTGCTTCGGGTCGGTCAGTTTGTGCGCCAGCGTGCCGTTGTCGGTCAGCAGCAGAAGGCCCTCGCTGTCATGGTCGAGCCGGCCAGCGGCGTACACGCGCGGCGGCAGGCCGAAGCCGGCCAGCGTCGGCCGCGGCGGCACGCTGCGGTCGGTGAACTGGCAGAGCACGTTGAAGGGCTTGTTGAAGGCGATCAGCATTGCGGAAGCGGCAGGCGGCGGGGTGATGCATTGTCCCACGCCGCGCTGCGCGCACGCCGGCCGGGGCCCGGCGCTACCGGTTTACGGCTTCACGAAACGCAGGGTCATGCGGTCGCTTTCGCCGATGGCCTGGTACTTGGCGTCGTCGCCCTTGTCGTGCTGGTTGGTCGGCGGCAGGGTCCAGACACCGTTCGGGTGGTCCTTGGTGTCACGCGGGTTGGCATTGACCTCGGTGCGCGCATCCAGCTTGAAGCCGGCGGCCTCGGCCATGGCGACCACCTGCTGCTGGCCGACATAGCCGGTGTCGTCATCATCGGCGACGTCGGCCTTGGCGCGATGCTCGACCACGCCCAGCACGCCGCCCGGCTTCAGCACGTTGAAGAAGCCCAGGAACATGCCCTGCGCCTGGCCGGCCTTGCGCCAGTTGTGCACGTTGCGGAAGGTCAGCACCACGTCGGCCGAATTGGCCGGGCCGAACACCGGCTTGGCCGGGTCGTAGCCGACCACGGCGGCCTTGTCGAACTGGGCCGGCGCACCGGCGAACTTCTTTTCCAGGCCGTCGCGGCTGCGCTGCTGGTAATCGCGGCCACGGCCTTCGGGTACAGCGGCCGGGTCGACCACGGCGGCGATGTAATGGCCCTTGTCACGCAGCAGCGGGGCCAGGATTTCCGAGTACCAGCCGTTGCCGGGGGTGATCTCGATGACGGTCTTTTCCGGTGCGACCTTGAAGAAGGCCAGCGACTGCGCCGGATGGCGGTAGTTGTCGCGTTTCACATTGGCGGGGTCGCGGGTCGATGCCTTCACCGCGGCGTCGATGGCCGGCGAGACCTGGATCTTCGCCGGTGCCACCGTGGCCGGTGCAGCGAATGCGGGAACAGCAACGAGCAGGGCTGAAGCAAGCAGCAGGCGGCAGCTACGCAGGGACGAGGCAGCGATCATCGGGGCGATTCCAGCGGAAGATGCGGCGAGACTAGCAGCCGCCGCGTGCAAGGTGTTCACAAAACGTTAGCCACGCGCTCCGCGACGGAACACTGTTTTGTATTCGACGCCGCAGCGCGGTCACACAGCGCGTTCTATGCTGCAGGACTACCCCCAAGGAGTCCGTGCCCATGACGGCAACCCGCGAACTGGGCCGTTCCGGCCTGCATGTACGTCCGCTCGCCTTCGGCGGCAACGTGTTTGGCTGGAGCGCCGATGAGAAGGCCAGCTTCGCCCTGCTCGATGCCTTCGTCGATGCCGGCTTCAACCTGGTCGACACCGCTGATGTCTATTCGGCCTGGGTGCCGGGCAACGAAGGCGGCGAATCGGAAACGCTGATCGGCAAGTGGTTTGCACGCAGCGGCAAGCGCGACAAGGTGGTGCTGGCGACCAAGGTGGCCAAATGGGCCGAACGCCCCGGCCTGACTCCGGACAACATCAAGGCCGCGGTGGAAGATTCGCTGCGCCGCCTGCAGACCGATGTGATCGATCTGTACCAGGCCCACGAGGACGATGAATCGACACCGCTTGAAGCAACCTTGGCTGCGTTCGGCCGGCTGATCGAAGCGGGCAAGGTGCGCGCCATCGGTGCATCCAACTACAGCGCCACGCGCCTGGCCGATGCGCTGAAGGTGTCCACCGATTACAAGCTGCCGCGCTATGAAACCCTGCAGCCGGAGTACAACCTGTACGACCGCGCTGGTTACGAGAAGGAACTGGAACCGCTGGTGCAGCGCGAGCAGATCGGCGTGATCGGTTACTACGCGCTGGCCAGTGGTTTCCTCAGCGGCAAGTACCGCACCCCGGCCGATGCCAGCAAGAGCCGGGCGCGTGGCGAGAGCGTGGTCAAGCGCTACCTGAACCCGCGTGGCTTGCGCATCCTGCAGGCACTGGATGATGTGGCCAGCAAGCACAACGCCAGTGCCGCGCAGATCGCGCTGGCGTGGCAGAGCGCACGGCCGTCGATCACCGCGCCGATCGTCAGCGCCACCAGCGTCGAGCAGCTGCGCGACCTGCTGGCGGCGGCCAATGTCGGCCTCAGCGTGCAGGACATCGCACAGCTGGATGCGGCCAGCGTCGAGGATTGATTGCCGCATCCACGCATGGCGTGGATCTACTACGACAGTAGATCCACGCCATGCGTGGATGGCACCCCGCGATCTTCAACGCGGCACGCTGTCCTCACCCACCAGCGCGTGGTGCACGCCGGCGCCGGCACGCACGCCTTCGGCCATGGCCAGAGTGATGTTGCCGACCGTGGTCGCGTCGCCTGCGGCGTACACGTTCGCCACCGAGGTCTGCTTCATCATGTCGACCTCGACCAGCACGCCCAGCGGGCTTTCCACCAGCGCACAGCCGAGCTGCTGCACCAGCGGCGTGGCCATCTGCTGCATCGCCGGCACGAACAGCGCACGCTGGGCGATGCGGCGGCCATCGGCCAGTTCCACTTCCAGCCACGTCGGCTGTTCGCCCTGCACGCCCACCACCGGGGTGGTCTCGATCTGCACGCCGCGCTGCTGCATGGCGGCCTGCTCTTCATCGCTGATCGGCAGGCCCTGGCTGAAGAAGGTGACGTTGCCCCAGTCGGCAAACAGCGTTGCCTTGGCCGCCGACATCGGGTGGCCGCCGAGCAGGCCGATGGCACCGCCGCCGACTTCGTAGCCATGGCAGTACGGGCAGTGCAGCACGGTGCCGCCCCAGCGTTCGGCCAGGCCCGGCAGGCCGGGCAGCTGGTCGGCGATGCCGGTGGCCAGCAGCAGCTTGCGCGCGGCCAGCACCTGGCCATCGGCGGTACGCACCTCCACGCCCTCGGCCGTGGACTGCGCGTGCACCACCTCGCCCTGCAGCCAGCGCACGGTGGGGTAATCGAGCAGCTGCTGGCGCGCGTTCTTCAGCAGCTCGGCGCCGCTGATGCCGTCCTGGCCAAGCACGCCGTGCGAGTGGCTGGCGGCGCGATTGCGCGGCAGGCCGCTGTCGATGATCGTGACCGGGCGGCGCGCGCGGGCCAGGATCAGGCCGGCGGCAATGCCGGCGTAGCTGCCGCCGACGATGAGGACATCAGGATTCATGGGGACCTTCCAGGGAACGGTGGTGGGCAAGATGGCGGGCGAAGTCGGCGCCCAGCTGGTCCAGGGTGCTGGCCTGCAGGCGCGCTTCGAGCAGGCGCTGGGCCTCGCGCGCGCCGTCCTGCAGGGCCTGGTTGACCAGCTGCTGGATCGGGCAGCCGCCGCCGTTGTGGCGCTGGCCGACCTGCACCAGCGGCGGCGCACCGACCGCCAGGTAGATGTCGTGCAGGCTGATCTGCGCTGCATCGCGTGCCAGCTGGCTGCCGCCGCCGTGCCCGCGCGTGCTGCGCACCAGACCGGCCTTGTGCATCTGCGCCAGCAGGCGGCGGATCACCACCGGGTGGGTCGGCAGGCAGGTGGCCAGTTGTTCGGAGGTACGCGGGCCGTCCTGGCCGACCAGGTGGGCCATCACGTGCAGGGCGTCGGAGAGCGGGTCTGCGGATTTCATGTAACTACGATAGTTACATTTAAACCGTCTGTCGAGGGTCTGTATTTGTTCCATCTGGACACATTTGTCCTATCTAACGCACCTTTCACCTCTTTAAACGCAACGATAACGTGACCAGCTTGGCACTTCAGAGCCCTCAAGCGCGGTCGATACCGCATCGCACCCCTTCCAAGAGTCCGCCCCATGAACGCCTCCTCCCGTGCACCGCGGCTGCAGTCGAAGCTGCTGGGCGCTGTATCCGTTGGTCTGGCCATCGTCCTGCTGTGCGCCCTCGCCGGCCTGGCATCGGCATGGCTGAAGCTGTCTGCTCAAGCCCCTTCAGAGGTCGCCCACAGCCGCGACGCCGAGCGCCTGCAGCGCGAGTTCCGCGGGCAGGTGCAGGAATGGAAGAACGTACTGCTGCGCGGCCACGACGAGGCGCTGCGCCAGCGCCACCTGCAGGCCTTCGATGACGAAGGAAAGCGGGTGGAGGAGCTGGCCACAGGCCTGGCCGCCAGCCCCGCCGATGCACGCACCCGCGAGATGGCGCAGGCATTCAGTGGCCTGCATGCGCAGCTGCAGAAGGATTACCACGCCGCCCTGCAGGCGTTTGCCATGGCCGGCTATGACCCGTCCGCCGGCGACAGCCTGGTGCGTGGCAAGGACCGCCCCGTGACCGCCGCGCTGGATGCATTGGGCAGGCGTACTTCCGCGGTGGCCGAGGCCGCGGTGAGCGCGCGCTCGCAGCAGGCACGCCGCACCCTGGTGGTGTGCGGGGTGCTGACCATCGCCGCGGCGCTGCTGCTGCTGGCCGGCCTGGGTTGGTGGCTGCGGCGTGCGGTGGTACAGCCGGTGCTGGCGGTGGAAGCCGCCGCGCGCGCAGTGGCCACCGGCGACCTTGACCATCGGGTTCAGGTGCGCAGCCGCGATGAGATCGGCCGCTTGGCGCAGGCCATGCAGGCCGTGCAGGGCACGCTGCGCGACGTGCTCGCCGCGCAGGCGGCGATGGCGCAGGCGCACGACGCCGGCACCATCAGCCACCGCATGCAGGCCGGCGACTTCCCCGGCGCGTACGGACGCATGGTGGCCGACACCAACGCACTGGTCGACGCGCACATCCAGGTGAAGATGCGCGCGGTCAGCATCATCGGCCGCTACGCTGTGGGCGACCTGAGCGAGGATATGGAGGCGCTGCCGGGCGAAAAGGCGATCATTACCGACACGCTGCACACCGCCAAACAGAACCTTGGTGCCATCAATGGCGAGATCCGCCGTCTGGCCACGGCAGCGGCGGCAGGCGATTTCAGCCAACGCGGCGACAGCGCAAGCTTCGAGCATGATTTCCGCGCGATGGTCGATGGGTTGAATGAGCTCATGCACGCTGCCGACCACAATCTGGCTGAGGTCTCGACGATGCTGCGGGCGATTGCCGATGGTCGCCTGGGTGCGCGCATGCATGGCGATTTCCACGGCGTGTTCGCGCGCATCGCCGGCGACGCCAATGCTACGGCAGCGCAGTTGGCGACGATTGTTACCGACATCAAGCACACCTCGGGCAGCATCCATTCGGCGGCCGCTGAAATTGCGGCCGGCAACAACGACCTGTCGCGCCGTACCGAGCAGCAGGCCGCCAACCTGGAAGAAACGGCCGCGTCGATGGAAGAACTGACCTCGACCGTGCGCCAGAATGCCGAGCATGCACGCCAGGCCAACCAGCTGGCGATCGGCGCACACGGCGTGGCCTCGCAGGGCGGTGAAGTGGTCGGCCAAGTGGTGGAAACCATGGGCGCGATCGAGGCGTCATCGCGGCAGATTGCGGCGATCATCAGTGTGATCGACGGCATCGCGTTCCAGACCAACATCCTGGCCCTGAACGCGGCGGTGGAGGCTGCACGTGCCGGTGAACAGGGCCGTGGCTTTGCCGTGGTCGCCAGCGAGGTACGCACGCTGGCGCAGCGTTCGGCGGCCGCAGCCAAGGAGATCAAGACGCTGATCGAGGCGTCGGTGGAACAGGTCGGCCACGGCGCGCAGCGCGTGCGCCAGGCCGGCGACACGATGGCCGAGATCGTCGCTTCGGTGCAGCGGGTGACTGACATCATGGCCGAGATTTCCGCCGCTTCGCAGGAGCAGAGCGCGGGCATCGAACAGGTCAGCCAGACCGTCATCCAGATGGATGGCACCACCCAGCAGAACGCCGCGCTGGTGGAAGAAGCCAGCGCCGCCGCGCGCAGCCTGGAACAGCAGGCCGACCGCTTGATCGAGGCAGTGGATGTGTTTGATCTGTCGAGTGCGGCGACGACGAAGGATACCCTCGCGCGCGCGGCATGAGGGATCCGCCGGGGGGGGGCGGCCCCGGGCGAACCCGCGCCCCCGGGCGGCGCGCGCCCCCCCCCCGCCCCCCCCCCCCCCCCCCCAGCGCCATAGACGACCCCCCCCCACCCCCCCCCCGGGGGCGAGC